>CAKQPF010000060.1 GCA_934256705.1 uncultured Prevotella sp. | reverse complement strand
TATTATATATATTACTTTCAGCCATATTAGGGTGTGTGATTTTGGTTCCGCAACTACGGAACCAGAACCTTTTTTTTTGTGTTATGTTTGGCAGAATGAAATCTTTTTACTACCTTTGCAAGACCAATCAAAATTTCAAAATATCAAGTATGAAAACAAACAACTCAAAATCCCGCCTTACTCAAAACGGGGGGGGTAAATTTCAGAATTCCTTCTTCTGTTCCTTGAAATCGGCAGCCGCCGTTGCGATCCTTGCGGTCGCTTTGCCGATGATGATGTCGTGCGGTTCGGATTCCGATGCCTTGCCGGACTTGACAGACTCCGTTGACTCCATCCATGTCACTGCTCCTGCTCCCAATCCATCTTCCCCTGCTGACACTCTGGGCGTAAACAACGAAATGGGAAGCGGCGGACAGCTGTAAGCAAATGACACCTAAACAATCAAACAAAATCAGAATCTAAAGCCAACTAATTGACCTACCAAAACACCATGTCATTCAGAGAAGGAACAAGAATATTAGAAAGACCATTCATCTATCGCGAGAGGCATTCACTTGAAGAATTTTATGAAGAGAGTGAAGTCTGGAGAATTGTGGATACCATATATGATGATTGCAAGGAATTGTCGGACCGGTTTCCTATGAGGAGTCGCCTACAATTATTCAATGAAGCGAGATACCAGTCGGTACGTCTCTTCAACGACAGCATCCCGGACTTGGATTTTGACAAGAGGTACTATGAAGAGGCTCTGCACAGTCTTGGCGATAAATTCAATGCAGACGCATGCTTCCTGATTGTCTTTTATATATTGCGGACTGTCAGTCCCGACGAGGAAACGGCTTCCATCAGGTATCAAAACGTCGAAACGATATTCAATGGTTTTGCATTTGCTGATAAGTATCTGAGTTTTGGGTATCGTGTGGATGAAGATGATGACATTGGCTACATGGATCTGTCATACGAAACAGCGGACCCTCATGATATCATGCAAACACAACTCTCCAATTGGGTGTCCCCCGGTTCCGACAGTGATGACGACCCCTTTCTTCCGTATTCGTCAGCTTGGTGGCGTAGGGTGACAGATAATTTCAGCACCGACAGAATAGAGGAAATAATCGAATATTGGGAATTTGTCTCAGATCAGTATGACGTAACAAAAATACTGTTACATGCTTTTCTGATACAATGCAGAGGCAATACCTATGAACTTCGGACTAAGGGTCCTTGCATAATGGCTACCTTTACGTATCATGAGCATTTATACAAAGAATTGATTAGAAAGCAAGGTGAGGATTGGGAAAGAATGACCAATCCTTCGGTTAAAGTTGATGACATTCTCGACTATGCCGAGACTCTATGCGAGCATGAAAGGACAGCAATGCCCACTATGATATTAAAACTGTTCGGGGATAGACTGACTGCCGAGCAGAAAGAACGGGTTTTCAACCTTAACAAGCGAATCGACCCGACAATGCACTTCAAGAGCTTGATGGACGTTCATGGCAACGAACAGGTAAATATCAATCAATGACTATGGCAGACATAAGCAACAATTTCTATGGCAAGACAGTCATCGAAAGGATGTTTGACATCCACGACAATGGAGAGGTGAACATCTACACCAACAACAATCTGAAAGACCGCCCGGCGCAACGTCAGGACAAAGCCGAAGGACACCCCTGCGCTTTGCCTGAATGGGCTGTCTCTAACAGGGCAACGGCAATGTTCGGCATCGTGATAGAGGAAGGATTGCTGCAGGACGACCTCAAGCCTTCAGTCAATGTGCCGAAATGGAAACTTGCCGCAATAGCCTACAGGATAGCGGAATGCTTGGGCAGAAAAGATGTATGGAAAGACTTCAGCGACCTTTGGGGAATAAACAAAGACAACCTCAGAAACAGATGGTCGGAAAAGCAGGACTCTGACGACCTGAAAGAATTTTCAAAAAAAATTCTGAACAGAATAAAGTGACATTCAGCACTTTAGTCTTTCAAGTAGTACCAGTACGCGTACCAGTGCGTACTTGTATTGGATGAATTATTATTCTTACCTTTGCACCGTCAACCAGACAAAACAAGAGTCTGGCTGACGGTGCACTTTTTTTTTCTCATAAACAATAACAATTCATCAAAACAAAAACAAAACAGACATGAGCATTTATTTCACATTCCGCATCTGGCGGTTCTCGTTCTCCCTCAACCTTCACAGCGAACTGGAGAAGAAACAGGCATGATGCACTCAATCACCATCATCTCGACCCTCGCCCTGATACTCATGATGATATACATCATCTATCTCGACCGAACAGGGCGACTCTGAAAATCAATCAAATCAAAAACAAGAAAATGGAAAAGTTAATGACAATCAAGCAGGCGTTCCCCCTCGTGGAACGCCCCTACACCGACCGCAACGGCATCCAAACCGTCTTCGCCTCACGTGCCTTCATCCTCAGCGACGGCATCGACACCATCCATGCGGAAGCCGTGGGTGACTACGCCAAGAGCATAGCCAACGTGGATTTCCAGCCTGGCACCATCCACGCTGTTATCCTCCAGTTCACTGCCCGGGAATGGAAGGACAAGGATGGAGTGACACGCTTCAGCAATGAGGCACGAATTAGCAGAATAGGATGATTATATGTAGTTTGGTGGTTTAGTTGTCCGGTGGTTCGGTTGACAGTATCGGCAAACAACAAGACAACAAAACAACAAGACAACAAGACAACAAAAAGGAAACCGTGATATGGAGGATATTCCCAGGGTAAAGCGCGCAACATTCCATGTCCTTAAAACTTATCACGAAAAATGGAACAGAACAATGAAAGGAATCTGAACGGATTCGCAGTGATAGATGCAGAAATCTTCACTTTCTGCCCCGACAATCCAGTGCCGGGACAAGTAGCCAAATACAAGAGCCACGGCACAGGCATCCAGCTCTCCGACGGCTCATTCGAGTTCGTCGTCAAGCGGACGAAGCGGGCACGCTCCAAGCTCATCAAGAAGCTCGCCCACGGCAGGGTAAGCCGTACCATCGACCATGCAGTGCAGCTGACGCTTAAGATCTATGACAGCGAGAACGTGGACTCCGCGAACGCGATAGTGCAGGAAGCGCTCAGTGCGGCTGACGCTATCCGCAACTATGAGCATATCGAAGCTATCAACGTGACATTCAGTAAATTACCTTGAAGATATGAGCGTACACTTGATACAACTGGGCAATGACGGACGGAAATACATGGTGCCGGTCACGCGTCCGTCAGACTATCGCCTTATTCGTGACTCGGAGAGCAACAAGAGGGCTGACAAACTGCGCATGGTGCAGTTCAATTACTCCTGCTTGCCCAATCAGGACGGCAGTCTGAAATGCGCAACGCGACTGGGCAAGTCCGTGGGCATGGATGTCGATTTTGACCCGAAGTCGCCTGACTATGAAGAGAAGATGCAGTCCGCTCCCGAGCTGATCCTCTCCAAGAAGGACGAACTGGGCTTGCTGATGCTTGAACGTAGTGCAAACAAGGGCTACCACCTCGCATTCCGTCGCCATCCGGACAAGACCCAGGAAGAGAACCTAAGATGGGCAAGCGACCTCTTGGGCGTGGAATACGACAAGGGCGCAAAGGACATCACCAGAGTTTTCTTCACGCCACCCTCTGACCACATCCTCTACTTGTCTGACGAGCTCTTCGATAATGGCGAATGCGAGCAACCACCCCATGACCCACAACCCACAGCCGTCAACCCTCCACAGCCAGACATTGAAACAACAAAACAACAAGACAACAAGACAACAAAACAACAAGACTCCGAACCTTGCACGCCCACCACGCTACATGCCTTCGACCTGTGCGTAGAACAGGCAGGGCTTAGCCTCCAAGCGCTCGATGTGCACGGCTCACGCCACTCCAACCTCATGGCAATATTGTCAGTCGGCTTGCCAAAGCTGGTTTCCCGAGCACAACTGGAATCAGCCGTGAGAGAGAGATTCCCATCCTATTACGCAGAACAGGAGTGCCGTAAGCTGATAGATTATTTCTACACCAACTACTCTGCAGACCGAGGCTACATGACCGTGTCGCTCCGTGAGATAAACGCCAAGGCTCAGCAGATGACCGCACAGGAACAGAAGGCACAAGCGGAAGATGACGACAATGCGCTGATGGACAAGCTGTCTGCAGGATGGAACCCGCCAGAGCCACCATCAAAGATTCCAAGATTACTGGAACTGCTCGTCAGCAACTACGACGACCGTTTCCGCCCCATGCTGCTCCTGTCAGCCCTGCCCATACTCTCCGCCCACGCATCGCATTTCCGTTCCGTCTATCTCAACGGCAGGACGGTAGGACCAAACCAGTATGTAGCCGTGATAGGACCATCCGGAAGCGGCAAGGGAAACTGCACGGACCTGTTCAAGCAGATGGTAAAGCACACCCTGCAGGCCAATGATGAAATGGAATGGGAGAAAGTGAAGGAGAATGCCGAACTGAGAGACAAGAAAGCCAACGCGAAGGAGCGACCACCAAAGTATCATCCTCGCTTGCGGCTCTTTGAGACCACCAGCAAATCCTCCATCCTCGAACTCCAGAGCAACCTCGGGCCTAACGGGATGCTATTGGGACAATACTCAGAGGTCGATGGACTCACAAGCGCATCAAGGTCAGCATATTCCGACCTGTCAGTGCTGCTTCGCAAGGGATGGGACGGAGACGTGCATCGCCAGTTCTATATGTCGGATGCAACGTGCAACACGATGACCGTAATGTCGCTGTCACTGCTCATGGCAGGTACGCCCAAGGCAATGCTCGAAAGGATGTTCTCCACGAACAACTGTGAGAGCGGACTGATGCAAAGATGCATTCCAGTGCTCGTCCCACGTTCAGAAAGGACATTCCGCCCGCCCGTGATGTCACGCCTTTCGGACGAACTGCAGCAGGAATGCGACAATCTGATGCTTTCCCTCTATCATAAGGATCTGGCGTGCGGAGAGTCCTCCGTGCTGATCAATCTGCCAAAGACGAGGAAAGCCATCGGTTCATGGTTCGACGAACTGGAAGTGAGATATTCGGAAGGACAGCTCACCGAAGCCGAAGCCGACCTCAGCCACCGTTGCGGAGAATTCATGATGAGAGCCGCCATTCCACTTGTCGCACTTTACGGCAAGGAAACAAGTGAAATCGTGAATTTCGCAAGGTGGGTCGGTGAAATGGCGCACTACACGATGTGCAGGATTTTCGGTCAACGAGTGCAGGAAAATCTCAATGAGAGCGAAGAACTCGTCAATGCCAAGATAGACCACCGCAAGACGGCTGAGCCTCTGCTTAATCAGTTGCCGGAGACATTCACGATAAAACAATTACAGGAACTGAGAAAAAAAGCAGGACAGGGTGCTAATATAAAATCATTGCTACACCGTTATTGTCAAGCAAAAAAAATAATGAATATCGGAAGAGGCTTGTATCAAAAGGTTCTGGTTCCATAGTTGCGGAACCAAAAACACAGACCCTACCACCTATAATCATAATAAACAAGAACAAGAACAAAAAATGAAAATAACAATCGAACGAAAATACAAGAAGAAGGATTACACGATAGGTAATCTCTATCTGAACGACAGCAAGCCGCTCTGCAACACCCTTGAGCCTGTTGACCGCGGAATGCACATCAATCTCAGTGCGACAGACCAAGGCGCGGAATGGAGACGAGTCACCCTGCTGACGCAGACTGCCAAGGAACTCTACAGACACGGCACGACCGCAATCCCTACTGGAGTGTATCACGTAAGGATGTTGCCGTCATCCAAGTTCAAGGCCTTGCGTCCATTCCTGCTTAATGTCCCTGGGTTTATTGGCATAATGATCCATGAAGGCAACACGCCCAAGGACACCAAAGGTTGCATTCTGGTGGGCGAGAACACGAAGCCGGGCATGGTGCTCAGTTCACGCAAGTATGTCCAGATGATCATCGATGCCATGCACGAAGCGTACCGCAAGGGCGAGGAAGTGATGATTACCATCCGATAACAATCCAACGAAATGAATATGAAGACAAGAAGATACCTCCTCACCGTCACAGGCGGCGACTGCGATGACCGCATGAAGGTCAAGAACGCAATCATCGACACGCTCGAATTCGATGCAAAGTTCAGCGCAGCACCGCTTTACGGCTGTCGTTTCTCGATAATGCCGTTCCTCTAATTCAATAAGTCAAACCCTATTTCTTTGCGTTAATCCGCAGTCAGACACATTCCGCAAGCATTTTGTGGCAGTCTCTGACTGCGGATGTTTCAACGCCCCAGAGAGAGTTTTTCCGACTTGCCGCTTTCCTTGACTTGTGATGGAATGAAATATCAATGGATTTAGTTGTTTTGTGGTTTAGTTGTTTAGTTGTTTTGTTATTTGATCATTTAACAAAACAACCAGACAACAAAACAACCAGACAACCATAGTATTTTTATCCGTTGATGTTTCCGTAAGTTTGGTACTGTCTTCCAGACAGCCGCTTATCATGCGGTTATAATCCCGAGACTTCGTCCCGGGTTACTCTCGCTTCGCTCGGTATTGGCTTCCAGCCAAATCTTGTTGTTTTGTTGTTTTGTTGTCTGGTTGTTTAGTTGTTTAGTTGTTTGTTCATTCAACCGACAACCTATTTCGTGACCTTTGCTTTTCTGTTCTTGCGTCTGATCATGTCTCTCCATGAATTGAAGTCATGCTTTATGATGAGTCCGAGTCCCTGCGTGTTGAGTGCATTCTTGGTGAAATACCGGTCGTTGGTCTGATTATAGACTCTTATGGCAAGGTTGCCGTTGGGGAGCAGGAGGTAACGGACGTCGAAGTCACCGATAAAGCCCTGTGTGGCAGTGGCGGCATTGTCACGATAACCGAACTGTCCGTTGATGAGAAGTCGGTTGTTGAGCAGCGAGCCGTTGAGCAGACCTTCGTATTCCGCATTGTTGAAGCCTTCGTCGCCAGGGGAGATGTTGGCACCGAAGTTCCAGTTGTTGCTGTTCACGAATTTGCTGAGTATGTTGTTCATCTGCTGGCTGAGCGTACCGCTGAGAATGCTCTGCATGGCAAGGGTGGTCTGATTGTTGCCTCTTGCATCCATCGCTGCGGCGTTATTGCCTGTCTGTGCATAGAATCTTCCTACGGAAAGAAGGTAGAGGACCTGCTGGTTCGTTTCCTCCTCACTGTTGATGAGAGAGTAGATCATCTGCTTCACGTCGGTGTTGTTGGTGTGTGGCTCCAGATTGAAGGTCACGACAGGAGCGCCCGGCGTTCCGGTGATGTCCATGAGGCAGTCCACTCTGATGTTGTTGCTGGAGAAGGAATTGCCGATGTTGAGGTCGGACAGTGAAACGCTGTTCAGGGTGTAGCGTGCCTTCAGTGCGAGGGCTGCATCGTAAGGGTCGCCTCCGAAATTGATGGAACCGCCGCTGAGGAAGTCGAAGTTGCGGTGGACTACATTCTGGATAGTCAGTTTGTAGGTGCCGTTGTTGATGAGATAGTTGCCGAAGAGGTCGAACTTGCCCTTGTTGTAATAGCTGGCTCTCAGTACTCCAGTGCCGTGCAGGTCGATGCAGTCGCCAGTCTGCGCGTCCATCAGCACCTTCAGCGTGGCATCCGGTGTGACGTTGACAAGGAAATTCATGCGCATGTTGGTGCGCACGTCCTCTTCCTTTCCATCGCTGGCGGCATGCTTGCCGGATAGGGAATCCATTTGCATTTCATGCTTCCTGGCTGCGGAATTCCATGTGATGAACTCCTGCTTTGACAGTGCGTCAGGGCTTGTGGCGTTATAGACCATGGAGCTTCCGGGCTCCACGTCACCGTTCACGTCGAATGTCAGTTCGCTGTTCCGGCCTGTTATCCTGCAGTTTCCCGTCAGGATGGCTGTGCCATAGAAGCTGTTGTCGCCGAATTCCTTGAAATCATAGCACAGGAATTTCTTTGCCTTGATGTCAAAATCGTATGTCATCCGTGACAGGTTGTGATGATGCAGTCCGCCTGTGAAGTAGGCTATATTGCCATGCTTGTCGTAAATGGGCTGGTTGACCAACCTCATGTCGTCCGGCACGAATGTGATCGTGTCGTTGCGGAGCTCGTAACGGCAGTTGAGGGAAGACACTGTCAGCGCGCCATTGGCTACGATCTGTCCCGTGAGATTGATGCCTGAGAACGGACCGAAGACTCTGATGTCGCCTTTTCCTCTCGCATCGATGTCCTCCATGAAACTGCTGCAATAAGAGTGCATGAACTCCAGTGGGACTTTCTCTGCCTTTATCGCGAGGTCAAGGCCTGACCGTTGAGGTGAGACGAAACCGGTGATGTCCATGATTCTGTCACCTCTTTCCTCTGTGAAGGCCTTGATGTCGAGCTGTTTGTCCTCATTGTTGAGCACTACATCTGCGTGGAAATCTCCCAGATGTCCTTCTTCGAAGAGGAACCCTTTCACGTCGAGATGTCCGTGGGCTTCCGGTGTGGAAAGCAGGCTGTGCCCTGTCAAGTGTCCGGTGGCAATGCCGCCAAACTCGACAGAGTGGAAGTTGATGAGGTTCATGATGTAAGCGACGTCCACATTCTTGAGGTCAACGGCGAGAGAGTCGGAAGAATGCTTTGAGGCAACGCCGTTGATGTAGATGTGCTGGTCGGAGTTTTCCACAGAGAAATGATCCACCGAGAGCTTGCTGTCGGAATAGATTATGTCTCTGGAGTGGAGTCTCCAGATGCTGTCCCCGACATGGATGTTGGAGGGACTGATGCTCACTTTTGCGAAGGAAGAGCCGTTGTATGGAGACGAAAAGCGTGCCACGGTGTTGAGTTGTCCGCTGAATTCCTCTTTCTGGTGGTTGTCCCAGGACAGTGAAGTCGTCAGGATGTCATTCCTGGCGTCAGACTCAAGGATTATGGCAAGCGGGCTTTTGCCTGCATTCCTCAATGTGAAATTGATGTTGGAGCGCAGTGATTGCTCGGGAGTCCAGACCAGTAATTTGAGATTGTCTATCTGCTTTCCGTATAGATACAGGGAGGGGGCGCTGCAATAGATGTCTGCCTGCTGGGCGAAGTCGTTGACATAGCCGTTCAGTGTGAGGGGCTTCTGTGTCGTGACGTCCACGCCAAGGAATCTTTTGGCAAGGTAAGCAGACCTTATCTCTGCATTTATCAGATAGTTGTTGCGTATGTGCGGGTCTGCTTTCTGTATGGAGATGGAAGGCAGATGGCTTTTGAGAAGATTGAGGATGCTGTTCTTCAATGTCGAGATCCTGTACTGCCCTTTTATCGAAATGTCAGCGAAATCGCTTGTAAGGGACAGTTCCCTGCCTTTGTTTCCAAAGAAGGAAGAGAGCGTTATTTCATCAATGTTTATGTCGTTCTCCACAATGGTCTTGTCGTCCAGCGCACCGTGGAAGAATATCCGGTGGAGTGCCAGTTTTCCTGTAAGGTCATCAATGTTGCTGCCTTTCAAGTCTATCTCGGAAGAAAAACTGACATTAGCCTCTCTGCAGCCCTTTATCAGGTTGAGAGGGGCAAGGTTGATTTGCTCGGCGTTGATGGAGGCGTTGACGCTCTTGATGGCGTCAGACAGTGAAGTCTGCCCTGTAATGCTGAGAACCACATTGGGGTCGTTTGCATCTAAAGAGCCGGCTACAGTGCCTTTGTCGAAAGTACCGTCGATATTGATGTTGGAGTATGGGTAGCCCTTGTATTCAAATCTGTCAAAATTGGCCTTGATGCTTGCGTTTGACAGTTTTTTGTCCTCTATTTTCGCTTTGCCTTCGATCTCGGCGGCTACGTTTCCGATGTCGTTGGCTGACAGGATTTTACCCAAGGAAATAGAAGAAGTCTTTGCCTTTGCCTCGATTTCTCCATTGTCGAATGAACCGGATAGTTCGACGTTGCCGCATTCGCTCGTGACGATCTCTCCGTCGAAGAGTGCGGAATGCTTTGTTCCGGCACATCTTCCGCTTATTCTTACATCTCCAAGAGCCAGAATCTGCGCTGGTAACCTGGTGATGCCGTCAATCTTTGAGATAATGCCTCCGGAGGCAAGAAGGGAGAGTCTGTCAGCTTTCCATTCAGGATTGCTGATGATGTGCCTGCATTCCGCTTTCGCATTGATGAGGAAAGACTTGTCGCTTGCATCAAGGAAGATGCTCGACGTGGCGTTTCCGTTCTTGCATTGTGCGTCGATGAAACCACGGATTACGGGAAAACTGTTGAGCTGATAAGGCATGAACAGTCCGACTTCGCTTAGAGCCAAGGACTTTATCTCAGCTTTTACGCTTGCGTCAAGGCTCTTTTCCTGCAGTTTCTTGTTTTCCAGACGATAGGAAACTGATAGGTGAGGGACAGAAATCTCGCTTTTGTCAGTGGCAAGAGAGAAATCACTGATACGTACATCGCCCTTGCCCATCTTCATACGTAGGGCAAGATTGCTGATGTTGAGTCCACATGACTCCTTGAGAGACAGTCGCTTGACGTTGATGTCAAGACTGTCTTCAGTGATTTTGTAAAGTATGATGTGGCTGGAAAATCGGCTGACATCCAGATGGCTTGCGTCGAATTTTCCCGATTTCATCGGCTCGTAGCACAGATTGTGCTTGATTTTTCCATTCAGGATGACGAGCGAGCTGATGTGAAGGTCGAAAGGCTTCTTCTCTTTGTTGTCTTTGGAAGAAAGGGAATCGACGACAAACTGGAAATTGTAGTCGTCCTCCGGACTGTTCTTGTAGATATTGGCATCAAGGCCGAACAGCTGGGCGGAAGAGAGATTTATCTTTCCCTGCATCAGGTCTATCACGTCAATCTTTGCAGAAAGCCTTGGCACTCTCAGCATTCTCTCATTGTTTTTGTCAAAGACCACGAGTTCATCGACTACAATGCGGTTGAGGAATCCGAGGTTTACCCGCTTTATTTCGACCTCAGCTCCGATTTTGTCTTCGAGAGCAGACCCTACAATATCAGCTATTCCCGCCTGGAAGACAGGAATATGAAGTGTAATCATCAGTAATGCGTAGATGACTACCAAAGTCCATATGGTCGTAGATAGTAACTTCTTCAAAAATAATGGGTTGCCTTGGTGCTCTTAAAGTTTGATGTCAATGTGCTTTATAGGTGGGATTCGTATCGTTTTTCCTAATAGACTCTCGGGCCGAAGATGCTTGTGCCGATTCTTACCATCGTGCTTCTGCATTGCTGGGCGATAAGGTAGTCGTCGCTCATTCCGTAAGAACGTTCTGTGAAATAAGGGTCATCAGCGAAGTATTCAGCCTTGATTTCATTGAAGAATGCCGCGGCTTCAAGGAATTCGGACCTTATCTGCTCCTGGTCATCCACATTGCTTGCCATCATCATGATGCCGCAGATGCGTACGTTGTGAAAGTCTTTCCATTCGCCTTCAGCGAGCAGTTCGCGCCATTCTTCCGGTGTCATTCCGCTTTTGGTTTCCTCTTTGGCGATGTGAAGTTCGAGAAGGACATCGATGGTCCTGCCTATTTTCTCAGCCTGCTTGTTTACTTCCTTGAGCAGGCGCAGCGAGTCTATGGTTTCGATCATTGAAACGTAAGGCACGATAGCTTTGACCTTGTTGGTCTGCAGGTGCCCTATGAAGTGCCAGCGGATGTCTTCGGGCAGTTCAGTGTGCTTGGTTCTAAGTTCCTGTTCGCGGCTCTCTCCAAATATTCTTTGACCTACGGCATACGCTTCCTCAATATACTCCTTGGGATGGAATTTGCTTACGGCTACGAGCTTTACTCCCTCTGCAAGGGTTTCCTTTGTCTTTTTCAGGTTTTCTTTGACTGGATACATGGTTATCAAATATAAATAAGTTGTATGTAAGCATTGGAATGACAATATGCAAGATGTTGTCATCCAATGCCTTGTCTGGTTATGCTCAGCCATTTCCTGAAATGCAGTGTCGCCCGACACGCCAGGAGAGTGGGAGAGTGTGCGGTTATTCCTCGTATTCAGGTTTGTCGTCCTTCTTCTGTTCAGCCAGAGGCTTTGCATTATGTTCGAACACGTCGAGAATCTTTGTTTCGGAAATGCTTGCTATCTGATAGTCAATCGTTGACTTTCCCATGACATCTTCAATGTTCTTCACGGCCTGTGGAAGGGTGGCGGCCTGAACGAGATAATTGGTGAATTGGCTCTTTTCCTTTCCGGTCTTTTCATCGAGTGTGATGAATTTCAATTTGGTCTTGAACCAGAATCCGTCCGCATTCATGTCGGTAAAGAAGATTTCCTTGTATGCTGCTGGCTTGATGTCCTTGATGTTGAATTCACCCACGA
The DNA here is from genome assembly GCA_934256705.1 of uncultured Prevotella sp. Lineage (GTDB taxonomy): Bacteria > Bacteroidota > Bacteroidia > Bacteroidales > Bacteroidaceae > Prevotella. The sequence goes on along the minus strand of CAKQPF010000060.1, from coordinate 8,183 downwards.
TGTAGGTTGACATTTCCTCTGTGATGATACTTTCCGTTTCTGTGAATGTAAAGGCATCTACGACGTACTGCTCGGTGATTGGCTTAGGAATACCTTCCTCGTTCATCTTGTCGTAACGCACTTTTACTTCAAACCATTCTGATTGCTTTGATCTCATTTGATTTTTTGATTATATTTTATGTGTTTTGTTTGCAGAAAATACGATTTCGCAGTGCAAAGTTAGAAAAAATATTTGTAATTCTATGTTTTTTTGAATTTTTATTAGTGCAATGATAAAATTTTAAATATGATTGTTTTGTCAGGTGATATGTTTTCTTTACCTTTGCACATCATAAGTAATCATAAAACTCATTTACTATGCCAGAGATTTCGATTCGTGGCCATGAGATGCCAGAATCTCCAATTAGAAAACTCGCTCCTTTAGCTGCATCTGCAAAGAAGCGCGGTGTGAAAGTATATCATCTGAATATCGGTCAGCCGGACCTTCCAACGCCACAGGTCGGTCTTGACGCTTTGAAGAATATTGACCGTTCGATTCTCGAATATTCACCTTCCCAGGGTTATCAGTCGTACAGGGAAAAGCTTGTAGGCTATTATCAGAAGTATCACATCAATGTCAATGCTGATGACATCATCATCACAAGTGGAGGCTCGGAGGCTGTCCTTTTCTCTTTCCTGGCTTGCCTCAATCCCGGTGACGAGATAATCGTTCCGGAACCTGCGTATGCCAACTACATGGCTTTCGCAATCTCTGCGGGAGCAAAGATCCGCACCATTGCCACGACCATCGACGAAGGTTTCTCCTTGCCTAAGGTGGAGAAGTTTGAGGAACTCATCAATTCCCGCACGCGTGCCATAATGATATGTAACCCCAACAATCCTACAGGTTACCTTTACACCCGCCGTGAGATGAACCAGATTCGTGATCTCGTGAAGAAATATGACCTTTATCTCTTCTCCGACGAGGTCTATCGAGAGTATATCTATACAGGTTCCCCTTATATTTCCGCCTGCCACCTTGAAGGAATAGAGGATAATGTCATCCTTATCGATTCCGTGTCAAAGCGTTACTCCGAGTGCGGAATACGTATTGGCGCTCTTATCACGAAGAACAAGGAAGTGAGGGCTGCGGTGATGAAATTCTGCCAGGCGCGCCTGTCTCCTCCTCTCATCGGTCAGATCGTGGCAGAGGCTTCACTTGATGCGCCGGAGGAATACTATCGTGACGTGTATGATGAATATGTGGAGCGCAGAAAGGTGCTTATTGACGGTCTTAACCGCATCCCCGGCGTGTATTCTCCAATTCCTATGGGCGCTTTCTACACAGTGGCGAAGCTTCCGGTCGATGACTCCGAGAAATTCTGCCGCTGGTGTCTGGAAAGCTTTGAATATGAAGGCGAGACGGTGATGATGGCTCCTGCTGCAGGTTTCTACACCACTCCCGGTGCCGGAATCAATCAGGTCCGCATAGCATACGTATTGAAGAAAGAGGACCTTGAGCGTGCCCTTATTGTTCTTCGCAAGGCGCTTGAGGCTTATCCTGGACGTGTTGACGAATAAATATCTATGTCTTTTCCGTATTTTTTAGCAAAGAAAATATATCTCAGTGAGGGCGACAGGCAGAAAGTCAGTCGTCCCGCTATCCGTATTGCCACCGTTGGCGTAGCTCTCGGACTTGCTGTAATGCTCGTTTCCGTCTCTGTAGTGTTGGGCTTCAAGCATACTATCCGCGACAAGATAGTAGGCTTTGGCAGCCATATTACAGTGGCTAATTTCTTTACGCTCCAGTCTTCCCATCCGCGTCCTATCGAGGCGAGCGATTCCATGATGAAGGCACTTGGCAAATATGAAGGCGTGAAGAGTGTGCAGCGTTACGCTCTGACCCAGGGAGTGCTCAAGACGGATTCCGATTTCCTCGGTGTCGCATTCAAGGGAGTGGGAGAGGAGTTTGACTCCACTTTCATTTCCCAGAACATGGTGGAAGGAAGTGTGCCGCATTTCTCAAGCGAGAAGAGTGGTAATAAGATTCTTATTTCCAGCACCATTGCCCGTAAACTCCGTGTAAAGGCAGAAAGTAAGGTCTATGGCTATTTCCTCAATGGGGGAGATGTGAGGATGAGGAAATACACGGTCGGTGGCATCTATCAGACTAATCTGAAGAAATTCGATGATACGATGTGCTTCGCAGACCTTTACAGCATCGTGAAGCTCAACGGATGGGAGAGCAATCTGGTGTCTGGTATGGAGATGACGCTGAAGGATTTCGGAGACATGGACAAGGTCTATGACAAGGTGATAGACGATGTAAACAAACGAAAGGATTCCTATGGCGAGACGTATTGCTCGGCTACAGTAGATGAGCAGAACCCACAGATATTCCAATGGCTCAACCTTCTCGATGTGAATGTATGGATCATCATTGCCCTCATGATATGTGTCACTGGTGCTACGATAGTCAGCGGACTGCTGATCATCATCCTTGAACGCGTGCAGATGATAGGAATACTGAAAGCTCTTGGTGCCAGAAACGGGCTCGTCCGCCGTACATTCCTGTGGTTTGCGGTCTTTATCGTAGGCAAAGGAATGCTTTATGGAAATCTGATAGGCATCGGCATCTGCCTTCTGCAGAAATATACCGGCTTCATCACGCTCGACCCAGTAACATATTACGTCTCGGAGGCTCCTGTCGAGATCAATATTCCATTATTTATTCTCGTCAATATTGCCGCTTTCGTGGCCAGCGTCCTGATGCTTGTCGTTCCCAGTTACCTCGTCAGTCATATCCATCCTGCGCGATCCATGCGTTACGAGTAATGAGCGGAGCATCACTTCTGTCTGCTTTTTCCTCGCTTTTGTCTCGTTGTCGGATTTTCGGGTCTTGCCAAACCAGAATTTCGCAAAGCCGAAATTGTCCGTAGCCTTGTCGTAATCTTCTCTGAACAGTGCGCAGAACCCAAGCCTGAAATAGACATCGCCCAAGTCGTCTTTACGGCAGTCGGGCAACGTCTTCCTGTAATACACGGCGGCACTGTCATACTGGCACGTCATAAACAGGCTCTCGGCGCATGAGAAGCAATATGTGGCGCGCTCGTTGGGAGTAAATGGCGCAAGCGATGGAATGACAGCCTGAAGGGTCTTTGCCGCCTTTTCGTATTCCTCTTCTTTATAGTAGCACATTCCGAGGTACGCCTCAAAGCGTGGGTTTAGCTTGTACGTGGTCTTGAGTTTTTCAAAGTTGAGCATAGCTTCATGATACTTCCCGCCTCCGAAATACTCAATCGCTTTGCCGAGCAATTCGGCATCCTTGGATTTCTGGGCCAGTCCAATCTGTGGAATAAGGCAGAGGATATATATATAATAATGTATAAGGCGACGCATAAGGCAGTTCCTTTCTATGGATAATTGATAATGAACTTGCAGCGTTTGTCAGACGTGCATCAGATTTTCGTGAGGAAAGTGAATGGGTCTTTCATCAGTTCGGGAAGCAGAGTCTGGAAATATTCCCTCTCGTAATCCTTTTTCCTCAGTATCACTCCGTTTGCAATTACCACGTCAGCATCGAAGGCTATTATTCCCTTGCTGCGCTTCTCGTCCGTGTTGCCGAGCAGTAATTGCATGGCTTTGCATATGGACGTGACCTTACTCTCCGTCATGTGCGCTCTCACGCAGACGAGGGCATTATAGAAGTCATGTGCGTTTTCGCCCATTCCGACGGCAGGATTGCGAAGCGTCCGCGTGAAGAGAACGGTGGGAAAGTACACTCTCATCATCCATTTCGCTTGCTCTATGGTATCTTCTCCATTGTCTGTGTTACAGCCTATGGAAACTATATAATTGTACATTTTCATGATGCAAAGTTACATATTTTCCGTGAATTATTTGCTATTTTCATATAAAATGACTAATATTGCATCTTCAAAAAATCATATTTCTTTTCTTTTACACTCTAAAATGAAGATCATAAGGCACTTATCCATAATTATCACGTTGCTCACAAGCACGCTTTCCGAGGCGCAGAACGTAAAGACATTGTTTCTTTCCACTCCCGATTCCATCATGACCATGATTGAGAAATCGGAGAGAGAACACCTTCTCGTGTCTAAAGATTCTGCTGAGACCGTGAGGAACGCTCTCGGAGGTGAAGTGAAAATCTCAGTCCTCACTGACAATCTTATAGTCTTTCATTCGTCCGAAGCGCGCGTTCTTGAGTATAGAATGCTTCCTACGGAGAAAGGGGATTCCATCCTTTGCCTTATAGATACTTATTTCGGTCCGGTCAGCGAGAGCAATGTGACCCTTTATGACTCTGATTGGAATCTGACACGAAGATTTGATTTGCAGGAGTTTTGTGACAAATCTGCATTTTCAGACTCAGCAGGAAATGTGGCTGATGTGGCGCTTTTTCCAGAACTTGAGAAACCTCTCGTTTCGGCTTCTTTTGACAAAGATGATGATAAAGCGCTGATAGTGACAAACTGTTTGCCTTTACTCTCTGAGGAGAAAAATAACAAACAAAAAACGCTAAAAGTGCAAACAAGTCTTAAATGGAGTGGTAAAACATTTAAAAAGTGTGAATAATATTATACTTTTTCGTTGAAAGTTTTGGATGTTATTATAATATTCGTAACTTTGCAATGTGTTTTTCATGGTATTAGATTATTAAGGTTAATAAAGATTGGTTGTCGTGAGACAACCAATTCTTGTTTGTTCTCCATTCCTGTTCTTCGCGAAAGGTGTGGAGAACATTTTTTTTATGATTTGTTTTAACCTTCCGTTTGGCTCGTTTCTGGAAAAAATCGTGGTTACGATTTGTTTGCCAATCAAGCCTGAAACGTGACATTTGTAAAGTTTGGGGTAAATGGAAAATCACTTGATTATTGTATCTTTTCAAACTTATAGCCGAGCTTTTGCAGCTGGATTGCTGCGCCTATGCTGAACATTGCATTGCACATTCGGGAGAAAGCGTAGAAAGCCATCTTCGACTGTGGCTCTATATGTTCGTGGCGGATAAGTGAAATTGCCTCGTAAGCAAGGCTTTGAACGATGGAAACGGTGGCTTTCGCTTCGTCGGAATCGAGCGGGATATTGAGAATATCCTGGAGAATGTGGTCATCCATATTGTCGAACCCCTGGTCTCCGTAGAATTTTTCGTATTCAGTATTGCAGTTCTCTATCCAGTCTTCGTCCCAAAGTTTTGCCACAGCCATACCGAGATAGGTCGCCCACGCCACTGAGACGGTAGGGTATTCCGCAATCTGAGGCACTGCATCCGCCATATAGTTGGCTTCTATACTGTGCCAATAGTCCGTGATGTCTTGGCTCTCAAGGAGTTTTCCGTTGAGAGCATGATAATCAGTGCAAAGCTTCAAGAGCGCTTTGCGTGCTTTTTCCTCAAATCTGTCAAGGTAATCCAGTAATGTTTGTTCCACTGCTATCTGTTTTTATTTGGTAATTGTAAACTGTTTTAATTCTATCTTTTTCCCCTTTCTCGTTGCATCTTGCCTTTTCAGAAACCTGATTTATAGGGTTTCATATATTACGAATCAGTCAAGGTAGAAGAAATCTGCATCGGAGTCATCGAACTGGAAGTAGAATTTTTTGGAAACAGTGGTTGATTCCCAATCTCCATCTCCCGACTCTGTATCATCTACAGTTCCTGTCACAGCATCCAAAATCCCCTCAGATTCCGCTTGCACGAAATCCAATACAGGCGTAATATATGTGAGTTTTGTTTTCGACATCTTTTTCCCTTAATACTCTGCGCTTAAGCTATAATCATTGTGGATAATTTGTGGCTGGACAATCATTACCAGCGTGCAAAGTTAGAAAAAAATATGAAAAAGAACAAATATTCAAGTGAAAAAAATCTTGCTGCCTGATGGAAAATGATACAAAACAACTGTTCTCTTAGCAAGAAATAATCCTGAATCTATCTGTCAGTCAGTAAATTCAGGATTATTTCAGTGCAGTTCAACCCTTAAGCGAAAGGCATCCGGCTTTATGCGATTCCAATCAGCTCAATCTCGAAGATGAGCGTGGAACCACCGGGAATGCCGGGCTGAGAGAACTTTCCATAACCCATTTCGGCGGGAATATAGACCTCCCAGATGTCGCCGATGTGCATCTTCTGCATAGCTATTATCCATCCGTCTATAAGGTCGCAGAGCCTTATGGCGAGAGGAGCGCCGCCACGGCTGGAGTCGAATTTCTTGCCGTTGATGGTTTTTCCGGTGTAATGGGCTGTCACAATGCTGCGTGGAGAGGGAGTGGCGCTGTTGGCATCGCCGTGCTTCAGCACCTTATAGTAAATGCCTTTAGGTAGTGCCAGTACGCCTTCTTCCTTTGCTTTCTCTTCCAGCCATTCCTGGTTTGCTTTGATGTATGCTTGCTTTGCCATAATTTATAAGGAATAAACATTTTCGATTTCCACTACATACACATCGTGCAACGAACCGCCCGGCTTGTCATTATACCATTTTTCGAGTATGGTCTTGTCGATGAAATCGGAATTTTTCATTGAAGACTTGAAGAGCTTGCGGCAGTCCAGAGTGAGGCAAGACTCACTGAAAGACATTGCGCCAGACTCTAAAGCTACAGGAGTGAGCCCTGTTTCCGCAACCTTGTCAGTGTCTCTTCCGCTCTTTGAGCCGCATATCTGCAAGGCTTTGCGGTATTCTTCCGGGTAGAAGGAGAGGGTGAGACGGTCGGATTTCTCGATGAAACCGTGGGTGAAGCGTTCCGGACGGATGAAAACGAAAGCCACCGGCTTGTTCCAAAGCCAGCCGATTCCTCCCCATGAAGCAGTCATCGTGTTGAAGTTGTCCTGCGTTCCGGCAGTGACAAGCATCCATTTCTTTCCTATGAGTTCGAAAGCGTTCTCTTTAGCGAGCGCTGTAATATCTGTCTTTTTCATTGTCTTGTTGTATTTTAAAATGTAGAATGAAGAATGAAGAATGGAAGTTAGTCTTGTCGCTTGATGGATTCAGTGCAGGAAGAATCACCATGCCCGGATTCTTTATTCTTCATTGTTTATTACAGACCTCCTCAAGTCACAGAACGTATTCAGCCTCCCCCCCCCCTACAGGGGGATAAGAGGGGGTCTTTTCTCCCATTATTTTGCCCAATGTATGTAATCAGCCTTGCGTGGCTTTGGCTCCGGAATAGGCTTGTCAGCATATCCGAGAGCCACGTGTCCGATGCCGATATAGTTGCCTTCTATGCCGAGGTCGTGAAGAATCTGCTTGCCCTCCGGACTTTCAAATTCCTCTTTGGCGCGATGAATCCATATGGAATTGACGCCGAGCGACTGCGCTGCAAGCATAAGAGTCTGCATTACAATCGGTCCGTCGTACATGGCGTTAGGGCTTTCCTTGACGAGAACGATGAGCATGCAGGGAGCACCATAGAAAGGGTCGGCACCTTCAGGAGTCGATGTCGTGAGCTTGTTGCCTGTGATAATGGCAGAGTTCATGCGGCTTATGCGGTCACGCAACTCCCTGTTGGTCACGGCGATGATGATCGGGTTCTGCTGTCCGCGGCTTGTCGGAGCCCATGTTCCGGCTTCGCATATCTGCTTTATCACCTCTTCGGAAGGCATCTTGTTTGGATCGAAGGACCTGCAGCTCCTCCTTTCCATTATTGTCTTTATTACTTCGTTCATTGTATGGATGAATTATTGGATTGAAAATGTTGGCTTCTTTAGGTTGCAAAGGTAATAAAATAGAGCGAGAAATCCAAATGTTCAGTTGAAGTTTTTAGCATGCTCCGTATAGGCTTGCGGAATTCCAAATGCGCAGAAGGTGCGCAGAAGGTGCGTAAATCGGACGGTAAAAGAGGAACGTAGGCAATGGACGGAGGGCTTGGAAGGATATGGTTTTTGCCCTTTTGCATTTCTTTGTAACTGTTAAATGACAGACAAAAAGCCTCCGTATCGACAATGGAAAATCGGGAAAGGAATCCTTGTTTTCGCAAGGAAAAATAGCATTAAACTGAAGAATTTTACATAAATGAGAGAGAAAGCATAGATATCAGGAGGTAATAACTATGCTTTTACCCTGTAATATCTATGCTTTCACCTTGTAATAACTAAGCTTTTGCCTTGTAATAACTAACTAAAGTTTCCCACCCCTAAAAATCAAGGCATTTGCAGATGTAACACCCTGCAAAGCCCTGTAGATATGGGG
>CAKQPF010000059.1 GCA_934256705.1 uncultured Prevotella sp. | reverse complement strand
AAATCATTACCTCCATTGAGGTAAAACACTCATAAATCGCTCATTCTAAGCTATTCGGCAGATTTTAGCGTAATTTTATTTGAAAAACGAGTAATATGATTCAACTTCCGCAAACGAGATAATGTCCCTCAATCTCCACGTACGTGGAGAAATGAAACAATATCAATAGAGAGAAACAACAATATATATTTTTATCGGTAGTGTAAACAGAGCCGTGACACAGTTCAGTTTACACTACCTAAAATATATTTGCCCTTCTCTGCTTATTCCACAGGCAGATGCTTTAATGCGGCATCCCTGACTTTTACCATAAAAACATTCGAGACAATTCCCATCTGTATCAAATCTGGCATTGGGATTCCAATACAAAGTACGACGATAGTCTGTAGGCTCATCTGGTATGGAAGATGAATAATCCGGGCTATAGAATTCTTCCGGATATGCCAGTCCATCATATACATATCGACGGTCACGACACGTAGGACGTTTCCCGTTTTCCGGAAGATACACATAGTCAATGTGAACATCAGGGGAAGAGGTGTTTTCCTCCTTTCCCACACCGTTGCGCATATCATAGTCTGTATATATTCTTACATCCTTGATTCTGCGGAAATCCATTAGTTCTGCAAATTCTCCTACGGAAATGCTGCGTCCGAAGTTTCTCGTTGGGTTCACATAGTTTATGAAACAATAATGCCCGGCAGCTTCCGCCCTTACTCGTATCTGCATATTACTATTCATATTGCCAAACAGTGTATGGGCTATCTGAACTGGCAGGTAGTTCATCTCCGGCACATTAAATACGACACCATAATCAGCACACCTATTGTAGAGGTCATACATATCCATCACCATCGCAGGCTTTTCCTTGTCGAATGCATGCAAACTCTTCCTGTAACGGCCTCTCACTGTGACATTTGAAAGATAATGTTCTCCTTCCAGCTTGTTATTTGCCTCTACAGGTTCGTCCTCCATAAATGTCCAATTATCTGATGTTTCCGGACTATGTGTCTGATACCATGAATACGGACTTGTAAACACTGGGTAAAACATATCACGATGCACATAATAGTCAGACCCGGCATAAACATTTCCTTTGTGTTTGTCCTTACGACTTGATAGGTTTTTCTTTATAGAGTCTGTCTTGTTGTATGCCGTTACGAAGAGAATTGCCCTGCCATAATATGGCGGTATCTGGAAGGCAAATCTACCATGGTGATCCACTCTGACTGTACATCCAGCAATGTCCTGATCCTTCACTATCTCAGCCTCTACGATTATCTCCTTCTTCTTTTTTCTTCTTTTTCTTCTTACTTCATTTCCAATCTCCTTACCAGTGAAGATGTCTGTAACGGTATAATCTTCCCTATATCTTGTAATGTCAACATTCGGATAATACGGGAGACCGTCTTTTTCTATAAAGCCACCTGTGTAACATGGTTCGTAGTCTGTATTTCCTGGTGCATAGTTCACCACCATTGATTTCCGACCTACATATCCAAGCGTATCTACCGACTCGCTGACATGACCTTCATACAAGAGCGTCTTCTCCGGCTTATATCTGAAATACTCAGGATGCTTGTATTTTCTCCACCCTTGTATCATCATCAGCCTGTCAAGAGCATACGTATGGTCAGCATCTTCGCTTTCAAAATAATAATGAGGATGAGCCACAAAGCCCCTCAAATCTCCTGTAAGGAGTAATTCCGTCAGTATATTTCCATCATCATATGTCGGCTCATCTGTCTGGGTATCCCTTACAGAAATACATGCAGACTTCAGTTGTCTGTCACCATTATTTATTTCTACCGACACCTTTTCATAAGGCTGGACGATATGATGCGACCTCTGGTCATTGCCATCTTTAGAGGATATAGTGATGTCCAGTTGCTTGCCAACATCATTATTATTGACGAAAAACTGACGGGAGCACAAGACATCTGCATTGTCATCGAATATCAGTATTTCATTAACTCCTGTGGTAAGACAGCTATCTTTTATTGAAATCGACTCGACAGGAGTACCTTTCAGCCGTTCAAATACTTGCAGTTTGCCTCTACACAGTATGGCATAAGCTCTTGCTTTCACATTATTGCTTTCCAGCCTTACATTCTTGCTTATAGCATCATAATGAATGGACACGCCACCGGACAACGGTTCAGGCAGTCTGTACTCATATCGTTTACCTTGATATACAAGGCACATCCTGCCATTTTCATGCCCAGGAAGAATTGTAGCCACTGCCCTGCCAAACATGTCTGTCCTGACTGTCTCCGCTCCAATCATCACTTCCGTCTCGATTCCTTTTCCATTCTGGTCAACAATCTCGAATGCAATGCGATTGGTTACCCCCTTTACGACATGACCTCCTTCGGGATAGAATGTCGCTTTTACGTTGGATTTCATTGATGTGATACGCCTTTTGGGGCGTGTCACGATATATTTTGTCTGATAATCACTGTCCACAGGTTTCTCATAGACAGGAAAAACCCGTGAATACAGTCCCTCGAAATCACGGTAATAATCCCTTGCAAGTTGCTTGTTATAAAACCATTCTCGGTCCGACCTGGAATATTTCCTTTGCACAACATTAAAGTTGAGATTCCATTTCGTATAGGCACGGAGCTCATAATAACCGGAATAAATACTATCGAAAAATATAAACATACCATTGCTTGCCCCATCATAATCAATCACCAACTGCTGACGCTCTACAAGATAACCATCAGGAGTAAGCAATTCCACATACAGGATCCTGCTCATATCCGTAGGCTTAAGGTTATCTGCACTAAGGGTATAAGCCTTATACCATATCGTATCTCCCTTGAAATAGCAGGTATTGTCAAGATTGAGATATATTTTCTCCTGCACTTGACTCCTCGTTTTCAATGCCATATACAAAGAATCTACTACATCGGCATACATGCAATTACTGAACAAATAGAAGTTCAGCAAAACAATAATCCTTATTATGTCGTGATGGAATCTCATTATATTTAGTTTTCTCTGAAAGACCATGTTATCAATACTACGTTAAATCAATATAACTATAGTGAAACATATATGTATATCAGACATCACCATCTTATATTGAGGCACATCTAGGTAAATAAAAATAGTGCATCAGGTACAGTTCATGCCAGAATTACAAGGCAGCAGAATCAACAGTTATCTTTTTGTTGCAAAATTACACAATAATTTAATTACATGCAAGAAATAAAACACTTTTTATTTCCATTCGCTAAAATAATGTACCGATATTGAACATTTTAATATACAACACTCAATTATTAAATGATTATGGCTGCTATTTCGATACAATAAAGTCCATTATTACTAAGATACAACCAAAAATATAGTGGAAACACAATTCAATCCTGAGATGTCTGGCAGATTACCTGACGATCAATGTGTTGCCACGCAGTTTGGCGTGTACTTTCTTCATGCTGTTTAGCATCTGGACTGCATCGTTCAGGTTCTGGTCACGGCGCAGGACGAAGTGCATGTGGAGATTGAGGAGGTCACTGTTATAGCAATGCACGGTGACATTGTAGATGGATCCTATCTGCTTCAGGATTTCATCCAGTGAAGCGCGGTCGTAATATATGAATCCATCACGCCATGATGTATATTGCATAGTGTCGGCAGGGTGGACATCTATGTAGCCATACTGATTGAGCACTGCTTCCTGTCCAGGACTGACATCGACGGAAGTCCCGCCTGTCTTCTTTCTGAAACGCACCCTTCCATTGACAAGGACAAGGCTTTCATCGCTTTCCTTGCATGAAGAGAGATGGAACTCCGTGCCGAGAACCGAGGTGACAGACCTGTCCGTGATGACATTAAACGGTCTGGAGGCATCCTTCGCAATGACGAAATATGCCTCTCCGCTCAACTTCACGTCACGCGAATGCTTTCCGAAGGCTGTGGGATAAAGCAAGCGGCTGCCGGGATGGAGATAGACCTTTGACCCGTCCGGCAGGTCAAGACGATAGCTCTGCCCCTGTGAAAGGGAAAGCATCAGACTGTCACGCTCCAGCATGTCGATGCTTGCCGCATATTCCTTTGCTTTTATCACCGAATCCACACTGCCGTCATCATGCGCCAGCATCGGCACTGCATTTCCGGCTTTGTCCGTAATGCGTGCCCCAATCGTGGCATCAGCCTGAAAGAGCAGCGACGGGTCTTCATGGTGGACAGGCTTCTGCAACACCCATATCATGCCTGCTATGACAGCAGCCGTGGCCGTAAGTGACAGCCATAACAAGCGTGCCCTGCCCTTTTCGTCAGGTTCATCCTGCCCCGTACTGTCACGATGTGCAGCCTTGAAAGCCTTCAGACGGGCATTCACCTCGTCTTTGTCGGGCTTAGGCGTCAGCACGCTTCGGGCAATGGCAATATCCTCTGCGGCGGTACGGAGGTCCGCATCGCCAGCCAATTGCTCCAACTGTTCGTCAGTAATATCCGCATCAGGCTCCATTATATTCAATATATCATCCAATTCTTTCATTCTTGTTTATGTTGAAGGTCATCAGGTTTCTGCATTGTTCTCCGTCATTCCCAGGTTTCGGTGTCGGAATAGAATGTCCTTTATTTATAGAACGACAAGTTTCAGTTATCGGGCACGCTCACGAATTATTTTCAATGCACGGATGATATGTTTCTTGATCGTACTGGTGCTTATGCCCAGATTGTCCGCCACCTCCTGGTATTTGCGATGCTCCACGTAGCACTGTATGAAGATTTCCTGCGTGGGAGGGGGCAGTGACTGCAACACCTGCTCGATGACAGCCTCCCGCCGATAATTCTCTTCCATCTGCTCCTGCGTGACAAGATGCTCTGTGATGATTGAGGAAAGCCGGATATATCTCTCCTCCACTTTCCTGTGCTTCAATCTGTCAAGGCAGTTGCGGCGGAGACATTGGTACATATATGCCAAGGCTTTGCCCTCTTCTATGTCGGCATAATGCCTCCATACGTCTTCAAACACCTCACTTACCGCATCGTGGCAATCTTCATCCACATGCAGGAAATGATGCGCGAAAACGTATAGCTGGCTATAATAGCGCTTGAACAATATGTCGAAAAGGCTTATGTCGTCCAATGTTTTATTCAGGCTTGTCATTTTGTCAGCTTGCCATCTTGTCGAGTACATTTATACTACCCAACAACACAGCATGCTGAATTAGCGGATGCAAATATACACTTTTTTAATCAAAATCGTGGCAAAACAGTCATTTTTCTCCATTTCAAGCATTTTTTTGCAACTTTTTGATAATTGCCGTGCCCGTTATCGTGACAATCTCGTTAACCAATTAAAACCATAAACATTTTTTTCCACTAATACGACACATACGGTATGAAAAGAAAACGACTGATTTCATTTTTGCTGATGCTGTTTCTATATGCAGGAACACTGTCAGCACAGAAGGTGACCATCAACTTTCAGAACGAAAGCATGTCACAGGCACTGAAACGTCTGGAAAGGGTAAGCGGATACAGGATTCTCTTTACCTACGAAGACGTGGAGGGCTACAAAGTGAATCACAAAGCGAAGAATGAGGAATTCGAGTCCATCATCCAGGCTCTCCTTGCAGGCAAGCCGCTCGACTATGCCGTGGACGGCAAACTCGTGAACATCACTCTGCGCGAGCACAAGCAGGTGTATGAGAACGAGAAGAAGAGTTTCTCCGGCGTGGTGCTCGATGAACACAATGAGCCAGTCATCGGTGCTACGGTAAAGATTATCGGAACAAAGCTCGCCACAGTCACTGATGTCAATGGAAGATTCTCTTTCAACGAATGGCCCCGCGGTGCCCACCTTGTCATATCATATATAGGAATGGAAACTACAGATGTCAAGGCTTCTGAGAATATGACTGTCAGAATGAAACCGGATGCGCAGAATCTCACGGAAGTGGTGGTCAACGGTGCCTTCACCCGTAAGGCCAACACTTTCACCGGAGCGGTGACAAGCGTCAAGGGCGAGGAACTGCAACGCATCGGCAATGCCAACATACTGCAGTCTCTGAAGAACATCGACCCTGCTTTCCTGCAGGTGGAGAATCTCAGTTCCGGCAGCAACCCTAATGCTTTGCCGGACTTCCAGATGCGTGGAGGCTCCACCATCTCCAGTGTCCAGGGCGAATATGCCTCAAGTGCCAACCAGCCTTTGTTCATACTTGACGGTTTCGAGACAGAACTCACCAAGATACTCGACCTCGACATGAACCAGGTGGAAAGCCTTACCACCCTGAAAGATGCGACAGCCAAAGCCATATACGGTTCCAAAGCCGCCAACGGCGTCATTGTCATCGAGACGAAGCGCCCTAACCAGGGCCGCCTGCGTGTCAATTATACTGGCAGTCTCCATCTGGAAGTGGCAGACCTGTCGAGTTATGACATGTGCAATGCTGCGGAGAAACTGGAAGTGGAACGTCTGGCAGGACTCTATACTTCCGACAATCCGATGACGCAGATGAGCCTTGACGAGCAGTATTCCTCAAAACTCCGTGAGGTGCTTGCCGGCGTCAACACCGACTGGATGTACCAGCCATTGCGCACCGGCATCGGCCATAAGCATTCACTGTTCGTGGAAGGTGGCGACAAGACCATGCAATACGGCATCAATCTCGCCTACAACCGCATCCAGGGTGTCATGAAAGGCTCCGACCGCAACACGTTCTCCGGCGCAATGACCATGGCATACCGCGTCAAAGGTTTCCTTTTCCGAAACAAGTTGACCATCGATTATAATGCCAGCAACAACTCTCCATACGGTGATTTCAACACCTATTACCAGATGAATCCTTACAGCCGTCTGTACGACGAAGACGGTTTTCTCATCAAGTCATACAGCTATATGAATGCTACCGGCAGCAATGGCATTTACTATAACCCACTGTATAACACCACATTGAACACAAAGAACAACAGCACATACACCACCATCACCGATAATTTCTATGCTGAATGGCAGGCTACGGAGGACATCCGCGTCATCGGACGCTTCGGAATCGTCAACAAGCAATCTACAGCTGACATCTTCAAGCCAGCCAACCACACGGATTTCATCAATCAATCCAATGTCTATCGCAAGGGAAGCTACAGTCAGACCAATGGCAAGAATACTGACATAAATGCTGACCTCGGACTCAGTTTCGGTCATCAGTGGGGCAAACATCTTGTCTTTGCCAATGCACAACTGAACATGAGCAGCAACACATACAACTACACGAATGTGCTGGCAGAGGGCTTTCCTAATGACTTCATGGACGACATAAAGTTTGCCGTGCAGTATGCGGAGAAGTCAATGCCTACTGGCAGCGAAGGCGTTTCACGCTCATGCGGTGGCATTCTCAGTGCCAACTACTCTTTCGACGAGCGTTATCTCTTTGATGCCAACTACCGTCTGTCAGGCTCTTCCGAAACCGGACGCAACAACAGATGGGGCTCTTTCTGGTCAGTAGGCGCCGGATGGAACATCCAGAATGAGGCTTTCATGAAGGAACTGTTCAGCAATAACATAGTAAACCGCCTCAAACTGCGCGCCTCCTACGGCTATACCGGTTCGCAGGGATTCTCCAGCTATGATGCTTATCCTATGTTTACCTACTATAGCGATGCCTCATACAACGGTGCCATCGGTTCTTATGTCAAGGGACTTGCAAACAAGGACTTGCGCTGGCAACAGAAATATGACACCAACTTCGGCATAGACTTCTCGCTGCTCCACAATTCTCTCTCCGGACGCTTCGACTATTACATCGCCACTACAGACGGAATGATAACCAATGTCACCGTGCCGGGCACCACAGGATTCTCCACATACGTGGCAAACCTTGGCAAGACAGAGAACAAAGGCTACGAGGCTTACCTCAACTGGCGCTTCTTCCAGAAGAATCAGGGACGCGATTACATCAACGTCTATGCAAGCATGGCACACAACAAGAATACTCTGAAGGAGATCTCCAGCAATCTCCGTGCATGGAACGATGCGCAGGACAAGAACCAGATGAGCGAAAGCACCAGTGCTTCTCTCCGTTCCAAGCCTTCAGTAAAATACTATGAGGGATGCTCCATGAATGCTATCTGGGCTGTGAAATCCCTCGGCATCGATCCACAGAACGGTAAAGAAATCTACCTGAAAAAGGATGGAACGACCACTTACGAATATGATGTCAACGACCAGGTGGTCTGTGGCGACACCCAACCGAAATTCAATGGCAACATAGGACTGAATGGAGAAATCAACGGATGGGGATTTACCGTAGCCGCAAACTACCGTTGGGGCGGACAGATGTATAACAGCACACTTGTCTCACGGGTGGAAAACGCACCTATCCAGTACAATGCAGACCGCCGCGTGCTTACAGACCGCTGGCAGAAGCCTGGTGACATAAGCCTCTTCAAGGCGATTACCGACCGCTCCATCACCCTTCCTACGTCACGCTTCGTGGAAGACTACAATCTGTTCACGCTCTCATCTCTCAGCATCTACTATGATTTCCGCAACTGCAGTTTCCTGAAGAAATCATTCCTGGAACGCCTGAAGGTGGCAGCATACGCCAATGACCTGTTCGTCATCTCAAGCGTCAAGACCGAACGTGGCACTGATTATCCGTTCGCACGCACATTCTCGCTTCAGGTACAGTTAACATTCTAAACCATATAACATCGATTTACAATGAAGACAACATATATAAAGAATATCACTCTCGGACTGCTTGCCGTCATTTCCCTGACTGCATGCAACGATTGGCTCGATGTCAGTCCAAAGTCGCAGATAGAAGAGACTGACCAATTCAGCAGACCTTCCGGCTTCCGCGACCAGCTTACAGGCGTTTACACGCAGATGTCGCAGAGTGCTCTCTATGGTATGAATACGGGATTCGGCTTTGCTGAGGTTCTCGCACAAAACTATGATGTCGATGCAAGCAGCTCATGGCAACCCATTTCCGAGTATGACTATACCAACGATAAGGTGCAACCGACCATCAGCACGATATGGAACACCACCTATTCCTGCATCTCAAACCTCAACATCATGCTTGGCAATCTGGAAAAAGCGGACAAAGCGATGTTCACGGACAATGAGTACAGCCTATGCTATGGCGAAGGACTCGGACTGAGAGGATTCCTGCATTTCGAGCTTATGCGTCTTTTCGCTTCGTCTCCAGCCATGAACGGGGAAGCCAAAGGTGTGCCTTATGCCACGGAATACGGCAAGAACATCCCTGCCCAGAAGTCCGTCAACGAGACTATGGACCTGATAATCACCGACCTTCTCAAGGCAAGCGAATATCTGGAGCATGACTCTCTCTATGCCAGCAAGGAGCATTATTCGCACAGAGACCGCAAGAACTATTATAACTATTATGCCAACGAGCTTGTTCTCTCACGTGCCTATCTCTGGAAAGGCGACAAGGAGAACGCCCTGAAGCATGCCATGTCCATAATAAAAGTGCTGGAAGAAGACCTCAAATCCCATCCTTTCTCATGGGTACACTATACATCCATGCAGGCACAGAACGTGCGCGACCGTGATCTTATCTTCTCTACGGAGCATCTTTTCCGCCTTGTGATGGACAATACCTACTGGGAAGAGCAGACCAACTTCTATTTCAAGTCGAAGGGAGGCACTGCATCCCTGTCCCCGAGCGAGACAAAGGCCAACAAGATATATGAAGTGGATAAGGGATATGGTAACGATTACCGCCTTCTCCGTGGCTATGAGCAGGACGGCGACAAGCGGTATCTCTGCAAATACTGGGTGATAGACGGCTCTTCCTATGTAAACATGTATCCAGTACTGCGCATGACTGAAGCCTATTACATTGCAGCCGAATGTCTGAAGGAGAGCGATCCTAAACGTGCTATCGAACTTCTCAATACAGTCCGCTACAATCGTGGGCTCAATCTCGAATCAAACAATCTCCCGGAGACGCTCTCTTCTGACGAGATACAGAAGGAGATATACAAGGAGTACCAAAAGGAATTCGTAGGCGAAGGCGGTCAGTTGTTCTTCTACAACAAACGTCTGAACAATCCTTCCATCGAGGGAGCCACACATCCTGCTGGCAAAAGCGTATATGTACTTCCTATTCCTGACAACGACAAAGAGTTTGGAGGATACGATAATTGATTGTTTCATCCTGAGAGTTTCACTCTTATCAAAAACCTACAACCACAATGAAAATATCAACAACAATAAAGCATGCCACACTGACGATGGCAATGCCACTCAGCATCATCGCAGCTGCCGGAGCCTTGTCATCATGCGAGAATGACGGATTCTACTATCAGGATGAAGCCCGTGTGCGCCTTGAAGGTCCGGAAGTATGGGCACTTGGTTCTGATTCCCTTGTCTTTTCATTCGTCACTTACCCTGAAGAGACATCGGAATATGTCATGGACATCGACGTATGCGTGATGGGACCTGTCAGCGATCACGACCGCACTGCAAGTATCAGCGTCAATGCTGATGCCACTACTGCCAGCGCTTCACAGTACAGTTTGCCGACCACAGTGACCGTTCCGGCCGGTCAAAACAAAGGCACACTGCCGGTAACCATCAAGCGTGATGCCTCCATGCAGGAGAAATCAGTCCGCCTTCAGGTCGCTGTGGCACAGAGCAATGACTTCAATGTCGGGGTGAATGAGCAGAATCACTTCACCATAATCTGGAATGACCAGATCTCAAAGCCAAGCAACTGGGATACACTGGAGGATTTCTTCGGCACTTACAGCAACGTGAAATATCGCTTTATGCTCAGCAACAGCGAAGAAGGCACCGAATTCAGCACCGAAACCATGACATGGTCGAAGCTCAATTCTTATCGCATCAAGTTTGCCAAAGCATTGGAAGAATATAACAATACCCATCCAGGCAATCCTCTGACAGATGAGAACAACCAGCTGGTATCTTTCTGATTTCACCGCAGATGTCAGGAAATCACCCAACTATACTATATATACCACATCTTAAAATGCAAGACATAAAATGAAAAGACTGAAATATTTTCTTACTGCAATAGCCTTCGGCATCCTTGCATCAATGGCTTCGTGCGTCAGTGATGATGGCAACTATGACTATCTTAGCGACGAGCAGGCTGGCGAGATAAAGTTTGACACCGTGGGCATGGACCCGGCAATGCGCCAAAGTCTCTATGTGCTCTCTAACGGACAGCACATTGATTACCAGCTCAACGTGAAATATGTTCACCCGGAAAACCTCGATTACGCATGGTTACTGTTCAAGACCAACTATAATGCCTACGAAGCGGAGCAGACCGGCAATGCCCTCGTCTATCCGAAACCGGACACCATCAGCCATGACCTCAACCTCTCATGGGACGTGAATCTGAAGCCCGGCACATACAAGGTATATCTTCAGGCCAAGGACAGGGAGACGGGAATGATGGGGTATTTCTATCCCTGCGGTTCATATTCCTCTCTCAAATCCTCTGGAAAGAAGAGCGGCCTCTTCATGCTCGTGGAAAGAGACGGGCAGACCGACATCGAGGCTATGGGCTCTGACCTCATGCTTGTCTCAGGAAAATATTCCGAGCCTAAGTATTACAGTGGCATCAATGGTAAATGCCTGCCGGGCAAACCGCTCTTCATCCGTGGCACTTCCACCGGCAAGACATCAAAGGACGGTTACCTCGTGGCCACCACAGAAGGACTTTTCCGCATTGCTGCCGACGGAATGGTGGTGATGGACGAATGGAATGACCTCTTCTATACCAAGCCGGAGACATTCAATCCTCAGACAAGCAGTTACAACTCATCATTCGGATGCGACGCTTTCATAAACGACGGCAAGCTGCATGTCATATATTTCAGCAAGGCAAACGACCGCAAATACTCTGATGTCATCGCCGGTGACTACGAGGCTTTCCCATATCTCATGGCAAATGCACGCGCCACATGGAAACCGAATGCGGAAGCCATCAATGCCGAACAGGTCATTTACGACAAGAAAAACCATCGCTTCCGTCCTTTCTACCCTATGGCTACGTCCGTCAGCCAGTTCAAGTCCACCGATGCCGAAGCCTATGCCGATGCAAACAAGCTGCCTGCAGACCCTGTAGTAATCCTCAACGGCTACAACAATGCCACCTGGGCAATCCTCGACCTTGCCGGGTCACGCTGGCTCTATCAGTTCTGCTTCAACAATGTGGTGGATAAAGGTGACCTTTCATTCGGAGGCGAGCGTGCGATACAGAACCTTGACGGATGCACCGACATAATGAATGCCAAATACTGGGCTTCAAATACAGGAGGCTCCGCCTTCTTCTATGCCACGGACGATGCAGTGTACAGTTACTCCACCACAAGCGGAAACGCGACAAGCAACAGGATTTACACCTGTGAGAACGGCGAGAAAGTGACCGCATTATACCTTGCTGGAAGTCAGGGAGGCGGATGGCCTACAAGCAACTGCGTATTCTGGATCGGGACCTGGAACGAAACAACCCATAACGGACGCCTCATCCAATATGAGATGGATATATATAATGGTGTGCCAAACGACCAATGGGGACCGATGTTCGGCTCTGCTCCCGGCGCTTACATCACCGACGGATGGGGCAAGATAAAGTCAATGACTTTGATTGAGGCGGAATAATACATTGGTTTTGTTGTCTGGTTGTTTTGTTGTCTGGTTGTTTTGTTGAATGCAAAGACTGCGGATACAAACAACCAAACAACAAGACAACAAGACAACTAAACAACAACTAAACAACTAAACAACATGAAAAGAATCATCACAGCAGCATTGGCCATGATGTCAATGACATGCGCTATTGCACAGAACACATCCCTCACCTGCAGGATTGCAGGAGTAAAGGACGGCGACAGCATCGGGCTCGCTCTTATCGACGGCACGAACAGCAAAGCCACATACAAGGCTCCGGTGCAGGGCGGTGAAGCAATAATGAAATTCGACCTTGAGGATCCTCGCGGTTTCTATGTCATGGTCAATGACAAGCATACCGGTGAAATCATTGTGCTGGGAAAGGACGAGAACGCCACCCTTACAGCCAAGTTCTCAGAGGGAAGGCTGGACAGCGTCAATGTGGATGGCAGCCTCACATATATCGAATATTTCATCAAGCGCATCGACAAGGATGCACTCGACAAGAAGTATGTAGCACATACCAAAGTGCCTGTGTACGTGGAGTATGGCAAAGCCTCTGCAGCAAAGGACACTGCACGATGCAAGCAATTACGCAACAGCGAGGAATGGAAAGACTTCGAGAATGCCGAGCGCTGGTTCTTCGACGAAGTGGAGCGTCAATACAAGGGCGTGCAGGAAGCCAACAGGGATTCATGGTTAGGTCCGTTCTTCATGATGACAAACTATTCCTACCTTACCAAGGAGCAGTTGCCGGAGTGGGAGAAGTTCTCTGACGAAGTGAAGAAATCATTCTATGGCAAGGCTTGCCATGACCTTATCGTGCCTCCATCAGAAGTGGGAAAGCAGATGCCAGACTTCCAGTTTACCAATTTCAAGACCAGGAAGAAGACTTCCCTCAGCAATGTGCTGAAGAAAAACAAGTATGTGCTCATAGACTTCTGGGCTTCATGGTGCCATCCTTGCAGAATGGAGATTCCGAATATCAAGGCAAACTATGAGAAATACCACAAGAAAGGCTTCGACGTAATCTCCATCTCTGCCGATGCAAAGGAAGCCGACTGGACCAAGGCGCTGAAGGAAGAAAGCCCCCCTTGGTGGAACGACCGTGACGGCAAGCAGGGACTCTGCTCGCTCTACAAGGTGAAATACTATCCTACCATCTATCTTCTCGACTCGGAAGGCAAGGTAGTGGCAAAGGACATACGAGGCGATAAGCTCGGCAAGAAACTGGAAGAACTCTTCAGATAACTTTATGGAATAGGGAACTCTCTTTAGGGAATAGGGAATAAGTAATAGGGAATAGGAGAATACACTTGCCACACATGGTTTTCTCGCTATGGGGAAATCTCAAGCAAACGAGTGTAATCTCCTATTACCTTTTACCTATTACCCATTATCTAAACAAAGTGTAATCTCCTATTACTTATCACCTATTACCCATTACCTGATAAATCTAATCTTCTACAAACAACAAGACAACCAACCAACTAAACAACAAGACAACAAGGCATTTTCCCGCAATTTGATGCACATCATAGAAGATTTTTCATCATCAAGGCTTGTAATTCGGAATTTTTATCTATATTTGTACCTTGATAAAACCAATGGAGATAAGATATGGCAAACAGCGATTACAGAAAACTGCCTGCAGGCATACAATCCTTCAGCAAGATAAGAGAAGAAAACTATCTCTATGTTGACAAGACTGACATTATATGGAATTTGGCGAACAACGGCAAACAGTATAATTATCTGAGCCGTCCGCGCCGATTCGGAAAATCTGTGCTCATTGATACGCTCCAATGCTATTTCGAAGGAAGAAAAGAACTCTTCGAAGGTCTGAAGATAATGCAGTTGGAGAAAGAATGGAAACAATATCCCGTAATCAGACTTGACATGAGCCGTGGCGGTGCCAATGCTGGAACATTGCATTCGTACCTGAATCTTCGATTCGCATATTACGAGGACAAATATTCCATCATCCCAGCCCCGACCGCCGGACTTGCCGACCGCTTTGATGCAATCATTACGACTGCATGCAGACAAACCGGCTTGAACGTTGCTATCCTGATCGATGAATACGATTCCCCACTCCAGCATTCATGGAACACGCCCGAACATGACGAATGCACAGAAGTATATCGGGAAGTTTTCGCCATCTTGAAGGCTGATGACGAATATCAGCGTTTCGTCTTCATCACCGGTATCACCAAGTTTACGCAGATTTCCCTTTTCTCCGTGCTCAACAATCTGACCAACATCAGTTTCCTCCCCGAATATGTAGCCATCTGCGGCATTACCGAGGAAGAAGTGAAAGAGAATTTCAAGCCAGAACTTGAGAATATGGCAAAGGCGAACGGATGGACCTTGCAGCAAACGCACGACAATCTGAAGGACTACTATGATGGATATCATTTCAGCCGCAGAAACATGACAGACATATACAATCCTTTCAGCCTCATCAATGCACTTGACACGCAGGACCTCAACAGCTATTGGGCATCATCGGGGGCGACATCCATGCTGTCAAAGTTCATCAAGGACGTAGAGCTGCACTTGCCAAATTATGAGAATTGCATGATTCTCCGCAACACGTTGGAGACATCCGATGTCACGGGCGGAGGACCGGAACTGTTCTTGTACCAATCAGGTTATCTCACCATCAAGTCATGCACAGGAAATGTCTATCATCTGGGATTCCCGAATGAAGAGGTGAAACAGGCACTATACGAATGCGTACTCCCTGCATTGACCATGCGACAAGTGGCTGATACACAAACCCTACAGGCGCAACTGTACCAATACATGGAGTACAATGAGATAGACAAGGCCATGAAGTCGCTCAAGGCATTGATAGCGGACGTGCCTTACAGCAACAAGAAACTGGCATCCATGAACATGGAAGAGCGTTACCGCCTCATCATCAGCAGCATCCTCAATGCCATCGGCTTCAGGACTGAGGTGGAGCACATGCTCTCCACCGGCAGAATAGACATCCTCTGCCATACCCCACACTACATCTATGTGATAGAACTGAAACTGAGAACCAACGGAGGCAAGACGGCTGCCGTCCGGCAAATAATGGACCGCAGATACCTTGAGCCGTTCAAGGCGGACAAGCGCAAAGTCGTAGGACTCGGCATCGAACTCGATGAGGAAGGCAAAGGACTGCTGGATTGGGAGACTGCCATGGAAGACTGACAGGCGGGAGTAAAATGACAGTTCCGCAGCTGGTGTCCACCACTTATACTAAAATACCTAATCAAAAAAACTATACCTATATGAAAACCTATTCATTCCTTTACTTATTATTAGTATCCTTACTGTTTGCCTCATGCACTCAAAGCAATGAAGAAAAAGCGATGGCTTTGATTGAGACTGACATGAATCAGACATTACTTTATCCATCTTCCTTTGAAGTTGCAAAAATGGAACTGGACAGTTGCTTCAATGATGACCAAGCACGTAATGCAGAAACCTTCAAGTTTGGCTATGACATAGCGACACTTTACAAAAAGTACAAAGAGGCACAGCAGAATGTAAAGCATGCAGAATCATCTATGTCTATCTATGCGGATTCCTACAGAAATGGGTATGACTTTGGCGTTCAGCAGTATAAGCAACACAAAGAGGAACGTGACAAAGCCATGGCAAAAGCAGAGTCATACAAAGAAGAGATTATACAGTTGATTAAGAACAACATAGAACTCATAAATGACTTAATTTCTAAAAAGCATGAGTTTGATGGATTTATGACTGTTTTATCATATAGAGCAAAAAACAATGCAGGCAACGTCGTAATGGATGAAGTTCTATATTTCTTTGACAAGGATCTGACTAAAATCGTTGCAAGATATGGGCAGAAAGACTTGATCGGTTTACAAGGTTTCGACTATAACGATGTGAAACTTGACTTTGAAGAAGAATTGTCATCACTAATGGACAGTACAAAGCAATGAACATACTCCATCAGAATCTCCCGGACTAAAGATACAGCCCAGACCATTATACATGATGGAAGCGAAAAGGCTATGGGAAAAACCGAACAGAAATGCGACAACTCGGATATCACAAAGTGGCATCCGAACTGTCATTCTGCAATAGCACAACAACGGGCCTTCCTAACCGCTCCAGAAAGAGTAATCCACACCCTCATGAAAAGCCTCTCCACCCCTTCTTCGAGGGGGTGGAGAGGTCTGTTTCTGGAGGGGCTATTGCTGTGCTGTTGTAAAAGCATAGATATTGGGCGGTAAAAGCATAGATATTGCAGCGTAATATCTATGCTATTAGGGAGTAAAAGCTATGCTTTCAGAATTTACCACAATGCGACTTTGCACTAACTAACCAAAGACGACTAAACAACCAGACAACTAAACAACCAGACTCCCATCCTGAAGGCTCTCCACATACTCGTGGAGACGACGGTAGAAGGGATGGCGGGTGAGGGTGGCCACATTGCCGAGGATGATGAGCTTCATCCTGGCACGGGTGATTGCCACGTTCATGCGGCGGAGATCACGGAGGAAACCTATCTGTCCGTCGTCATTGCTGCGCACGAGGGAGATGATTATCACGTCGCGCTCCTGTCCCTGGAATCCATCCACCGTGTTGATGGAGATGAGATGACGGAAGGGCTTGAAATACTCACGCTTGCGGATAAGCCGACGAAGCAACTGCACCTGTGCCCGATAAGGCGAAATTACTCCCACGTCGATACGCTCATCGAGGATACGCTGCTTGCCTATCCTGCTGAAATATAGTTCGAGATGCTGAAGAGTCAGCTCCGCTTCTGCCTTGTTGACACGACCGAATGACTCACCCACAAATTCCTCTTTTCCCCACTTTTCTGGGTCAACATTTATGGTTTCATCGCCGGCCACCTTACCTCCTTCATCGGCAAGGGGCACCTCATACCAACTGATTGGGATGTCATAATCCAGTATGCCGCGGTGCTTTATCTCGGGAGCGGTCTGCAGTTTGCCTCCATAAAACTCCCTGCTGGAGAACTGCATTATGCTGTCGTTCATGCGATACTGCACCTGCAGGAGGGTGACCACTTCGGGCTTGTTTTCCACTATACGCTCCATCAGCGTCTTGCCGAGCCCTGCCTTCAGCGCCGCCACGCTCTTCACGGTAGGCGGAAGCTGCTGATGGTCGCCGGCAAAGATTACTCTCGACACCTTGCGGATGGGAATCCAGCATGCGGCTTCGAGGGCCTGAGCTGCCTCATCTATAAATAAGGTGGAGAATTTCATGCCGTCAAGCACACGGTTTGCCGCTCCCGTCAGCGTGCAGGCTATGACACGGGCTTCGCCAAAAAGCTCTGCATTGATGCGCAGTTCCAGTTCGATGGCACGACTTTTCAGCCTGTCCAACTGCTGATGATACGACTCAGAGCCACGCTTCCGCCTGCTTCTCATCTCGCGTATCGCCTTGCGCAGCGTCCACAACTGAGGGTAATCCGGATGCGCCTCGAATTTCCTCTCGTAAGTGAAGCCCAGCATCTTGTCGTTGACACGGGTGGGATTGCCCACCCGGAGCACTGGTATGCCACGGTCCACGAGCTGCTCGCTGATCCAATCGACAGCCATGTTGGACTGTGCGCAGACCAGCACCTGGCTCTCGCGGCGCAGCGTCTCGCTGATGGCCTCCACGAGAGTGGTGGTCTTTCCCGTTCCCGGAGGACCATGCACCACCATCACGTCCTTGGTCCAGAGCACCTCGTTGACAGCCTTCTCCTGAGTGGCGTTGAGCCATGGAAAGTGCATCGGCGGGAAAGAGAAATGCTGTGCCGGCTGGTGGGAATAGAAGAGGTCACGCAGATAGGCAAGGCGATTGCCACGGGCACGGGTGACACGCTCCAGGGCATCGAACATGAGGCGATAGGATGTCTCGTCGAAAGACAACTGCAGACCAAGTCCGCCAGCGGCATCACCACTGGATACGGTCGTTATTTCGGCGGCATAGTCGTCCTTTGGCAGCGCCACCACCATGCGGTCGCCATCGACATAGCTCACAGTGCCTTTGGCATTAAGGAATTTCAGAGCATTGGCATCCTTGCCCTCGCCCTCGGAAAGCATCACGAAGAATGCCACGGGGCGACCGAACTCGAAGTTGTGCTCTATCTCCTTGTCCTCGGTGCGGAATATCTCGATGCACATCTGGTTGAGGGAATTATAGAAGGACTTGCCCGTCCTCACGTTCTTCCACGCATCGCCGCGCTTCACCTTGCGCATTATTCCTATGCTCTCGGTCTGTTTCTCGTAAGCCTCCTTCTCGGTGTTGTATTCCAGTCGCAGGAGGAGATGCTGCTGCATCAGCTGTTGTGTTATCGTGCTCATCAGTTTTTATATCCATATAAAAGGAACGGTCATCACCGGACCTGATTATTTCCTTACGTCCCTTGCTCCGCGCACCGTGATTCCCAGCGTCTCGGGGTCGAAGGTCACGCCTGGTCTTTCCACGAAAAGACCTATCACGCCCTGCTGCGCCAGTTCGTGCGGAGTGCCGATACTGAGTCCGCTGGCCTTGTCCATCAGCCATACGCGGTCGGACATCTGCAGCGCAATCTCCACGTCATGAGTGGAGAAAAAGGCTATTTTCCCCATGTCATGGCACAGTGCGAGGAGCAGCTGCATCGTCTCCACCTTTGACGGGAAATCGAGGAAAGCGGTAGGCTCATCGAGGAAAATGACTGGAGTCTGCTGGGCAAGCGCCTTGGCGATCATCACTTTCTGCCGCTCTCCGTCGCTTAGAGCATGCACGAAACGGTCGGCAAGCTGAGATATGCCCACCTTCTGCATCGCGTCAGTGACGATATCCTCGTCCTCCTGGCATAGCTTTCCCCAGAAACCGGTGTAAGGAGCGCGACCGATGCCCACCAGTTCACGCACCTTCATATATTGCACCTGTGGTCTTTGCGTCAGCACCACGCCAATCATCTTCGCCCTTTCCTTCGGGGAGAAATCAGAGAGAAGCGTGCCGTCGTATCTTATCTCACCGTCCAGGGCAGGCTGGAAAGCGGAGAGAGTGCGGAGCAGAGTGGATTTGCCCGCACCGTTAGCACCGAGCAGGCATGTCAACTGCCCGCTTTCGAGCGCAGCATTGATGCCACTTGCCACGATGGTCTTGCCGTATCCTATGGATAGATTGTCGAGTGTTATCTTCATTTCATCAAATAAGGTTTCCGGAAGGTAAGTGTCGAAATATCTTGTTTTTACCCTCGGAACAATGATTTTATCGGGTGCAAAAATATAAAAAAAATGTAATACTGCCAAATATTCAATTTTCATTTGTTGCATTTCAATAATTTTTACTAACTTTGCACCGCGAAAAAGGAAATGTGGTTTAGTCGTTTGGTGGTTTAGTTGTTTAGTTGATGGCTTAGAAGCATACGACGAAACGACAAAATGGCGAAACGACCAAATAACCAAATTACGAACCAATCAATTAGTACCCCCAAAAAGAATTTTATAAATACTATGAAAAAACAAATTCAAGACTACTTTCTTATTACCTTAGGAAGTGTACTCGCCAGTGTAGGCTTCGTATTCTTTATCAATCCTTACAAGTTTGTGCCTGGAGGAGTGACCGGTATCGCTATTGTGCTCCACCATCTTATGCCAGAGTATCAGATTGGTACATTCATGTATATAATAGCGATTCCTCTGCTGCTCCTCTCCTATTTCCTTTTGGGAAAAGGCATTGGCATCAAGACGCTTTATGCTACACTGATAGTGCCATTTATCATGAACTTCCTTTCCGCCCTCGTCTATCCTTCAGAGGAAGCACTCCAGCGCCTTTCATCAGCGGAGATATGCAGAGGAAACCTTGACCTCAGCTCTGACCTCATCCTTGCTGCCATCGTCGGTCCGCTGATTATCGGATTGGGCGAAGGACTGATAGTAAAAGGCAAGGCGACATCAGGAGGCACCGACATCATAGCCATGATATTGCATAAATATCTGCGTTTCCGTTTCTCCAATGCCCTTCTCGGAGCAGATGCCACAGTGGTGCTCTCCGGTCTTCTGGTCATCGGTATGGGTATCGGAGGTGAGAGCTCACCACACGCTTGGATGCTCTCCCTCTACTCCCTCATCTGCATCTTCATCATGTCACGCACCGTCGCTTATGTGGCATCAGGTTCCAAGAACAATAAGCTCCTCTTCATCGTAGCCGACAAGGAGCACACCGAACTGCGCGAATTCATTCTCCATAAGCTCGACCGCACTGCCACAGTGATGGAAAGCACAGGTCTATACAGCCAGGAAGGCAAGACCACGCTCATGATGGTAATCCACATGCGCGAAGTTGACGCCGTGACCACAGCCATCAAGGGCATAGACCCGTCAGCCTTCGTCATCGTCACCGACGCATACGATGCCTACGGCAAGCGCTGGAAGGCATTCCCTGACAGACGCTCCATCGAGTTGAGTTAGTGGTCGGTTGTTGGTTGTCGGTTATCGGTTAGAATGATGCTTCGACTGTTATCTTCCGAGCCACTATGCCAAAGGTTCTTATCTTTGGATACCAAACCCATAACCCATAACCAAAAACCCATAACCACATATAAAATCCATATCCCAAACAAGTCAATAAGGCTTGTTTGGGATATTTTTATATAAGAATTATAGGAAAAGTGTAGTTTTAATTTGCCCATTTCGTAGGAAAAGTGTATTTTTGCACAAGTAAAATCATAGGAAAAGTGTATTTTTCTGAAGATAAAGGAATACAATATCCATCAAGCCTTTGTATTTTCCAATGCCCGACAGGTAGAGGTAAAAGACGGCATCACTTACCTTCCTGAAATGCAAACCGTTATTAAACAAGCCATCTGCGTGAACGTGCTGCAAATGTGCTGCAAATATGGAAATAAGCAACGATAAACAAACACGCACTCAACTGCTGCAAAGGTAGTGCAAA
>CAKQPF010000058.1 GCA_934256705.1 uncultured Prevotella sp. | reverse complement strand
ACACAGTAACGCAAATTGAAATTGCTAACTGGCTGATACTGCAAGAGAAACGGTTTGGCTATGTTAAACTTGGGTTATGTTTCTTGGGGAATGGGAATACGATGTCATTAGGGGATGCTTGCGCCTGATTGTATAATAATTGCCTACATAAAAAGTGATCGCCAGTATATCAGATTTGATATCTGGCGACCACTTTGGGGGGTTATGGGCGGGTTTTATAAATTACCACCTTTATAAATATTAGTACTCCACCAATACTGTAGCGCGTGGAGCGAGAGTGAAAGGCTGGGAGATGTCAATGCTCTTGCCGGTCAATACCTCGCGTGCTACGGTGCCGGAAGGAATATCTTCCTTATAGATATCCGACTTGAATTTTGCTTCCTTCGAGGTGCCGTTGAGGATAAGCATCACGTGCTTGCCCTGATATTCATGTGACATCACATAGACACCGGCCTGAGGGCAGTAGTGCTTCTGTGAGCCCTTGATGATGACATCGCTCTGCTGACGCCAGTGGAGCAGCGTGCGGAGCCAGTCGAACATGGCATTCTCCTCAGCTGTACGACCCTCCTTGGTGAAAGCGTTGCGCTGGTCGCCAGGGAAACCGCCAGGGAAATCGGCACGAACATGGCCGTCAGTGACTTTCTTGGTGCCGTTCATCAGTATCTCGGTGCCGTAATAGAGCTGTGGGATGCGATTGATGGTAAGGAGAAGGGCAAGTCCCTGCTTGAGTTTGTCCATGTCCTTTCCGTTGCCGAGGAAGCGGTCTGTATCGTGGTTTTCGAGGAAAGCCATGACGCTTGACGGGTTAGGGTAGAGATAATCATATACGAACACGTTGTATAGTCTGTTGAGTCCCTTCCACCAGTCGTCGGTCTCTTCATCCTTTGCCAGATTCATGCGGTCGAAGAAGGTGAAGTCCATCACTGTGTTCAGATAGGTATTGAATGGCTCTTTGCCTTTATATCCCTGTGGAGTAGGGGTGATTTTGGAGTCCTTCTGCAGAGCAGCGGTGTAGGCAGGTTCTGTCACCCATGACTCTCCCACTACGTTATAGTTAGGGTATTCCTCATTGATGTCCTTCATCCAGACAGCCATTCCCACTGCGTCAGCATAAGGATAGGTGTCCATTCTGATGCCGTCGATGCCCACAGTCTCTATCCACCACTTTGAATTCTGGATGAGATAAGTCATCAGATGCGGGTTTCTCTGGTTGAGGTCAGGCATGGAAGGTACGAACCATCCATCCACTGTCTCGCCGAGATCGAAGTCGGAAGCGTATGGATCCACGGTAGGAGTGAGCTTGTAGCTGGTCTGTTTGTAGAGTTCATTGAGTCCGCCCTTATATGTAGTGGATTGTCCTTCCGCTGTCTTTGTGGCAGAAGTCTTTGCTGCAGTGAGCCATTCAGGATAGTTGAGCCAATCCTTTGAAGGCAGGTCCTGAAGCCAAGGGTGCTCCATTCCGCAGTGGTTGAATATCATGTCCATCACCACTTTGAGTCCCTTGTTGTGCGCTTCGTCGATGAGTCGCTTGTAGTCAGCATTGCTTCCGAAGCGTGGATCCACGCGGTAATAGTCGGTTGTGGCATAGCCGTGATAGGTACTGCTGCCGTTATTGTCAGGAGAATCATTCTCCAGAACAGGGGTAAACCACAGTGCAGTCACTCCAAGGTCCTTGAAATAATCCAGATGTTGGCGTATGCCTTCGAGGTCGCCACCGTGACGAAGCGATGGTTCCATGCGGTTGATGGCATATTTCGTATTCATCTTCACCTTGGAATTGTCAGCATTTCCCTGTGCGAAGCGGTCAGGCATGAGCATGTAGAGCACGTCAGCCTTGGTGAAACCGAAACGCTTCTCGCCCGGCATCTCACGGTTCTTGAGCTGATAATTCACTACTTTCTTTTTCTTTCCGATGGTGAAGGTGAGCGGCATGGTGCCGGCTTCTGCATCCTTCAGGTTGAGATAGACGAAGAGATAGTTAGGAGAATCGAGTTTCACGAGCGAGTCAACCTTCACTCCCGGATAGTCAATCTTCACGTCGGCCTGGGATATTCCCTGTCCGGAAACCATCAATTGGAGCTGGGCATTCTTCATTCCAACAAACCAATCCTGCGGTTCAATCTTTGTCACGTTCACTTGTGGAGCCTTTGCGAGTCCTGTCATAGCGGTGAGAATAGCGATTGCTGTTGTTATTTTCTTTTTCATAGGGGGGAATTTTGTTGTCTTGTTGTCTTGTTGTTTTGTTGTTTTGTTGCTTGTTGTTTGTCATGATGTTGCATTCAACAAAAACACAAAACAACTAAACAACTAAACAACAAAACAACTACTTATACATAATAGTGGCGCTTTGAGAAGCAACTTTGATAGTTTTCAGCGTGGCATTACGCAGACCTTGCTCGGAGATTTTGCCATTCTCCACAGCGATGGTGTATTTACCTTGCTCTACAGGGATTACTACGGCACGGTCATTACTATTGAATACCACCACGATGTCGCTCCATGAGTCGCCTACGGCAGAGCCTTTGATGGTGAAAGCCACCACATTCTTTTGCTTTACAGGGATGAAAGCGAGGTTATTGCGCACCTTTTCAGCGCATCCCATGCGGAAAGCAGGGTGTGCTTTGCGCAGTGCTATCATGTCCTTAATGTAATTGAAGATGTCGAGATAAGCAGTCTTGTTGTTCCAATCGATAGCATTGACGCTGTCAGGAGAAGCATAGCAATTATGCACTCCCTTTCTGTCACGCATTATCTCGTCGCCACACCAGATGAAAGGCACGCCCTGAGATGTCAATGTGACGGTCTCAGCGAGCTTCATCAGTGCTGTCTGCTGCTTGGCAATCTGGTCATCGGTGAGTCTTTTCTTGCCTTTCTTGGCAGAAAGTGTGCACTTCAGACGGTCGGCAATGCACATATCATCATGACAAGAGACGTAACTGATCATCTGGGTAGGCTGTTCCGCCCACGGAGCCTTGCTGTAATTGACCTTGGAATAGTCGATGCCGGGATGCTGTATGGCACCCACTATGCCGAATTTCACGCTCTCCTCATTGCCCGGAATGCCGATGAGGAATGCGCCATCCTTGTCATCACGCCATCCTCCACGCAGTCCGTCGCGCATCTCATCGCCGAATGCCGCGATGCCGCCGAGCTGTGCCGTGTTGGCTTTCATGGCGAGTTTGTCCTCCGGATAGGCAGGAGTGGAAGCCGCCCAGCCCTCTCCATAGATGACGACATTAGGGTCAACAGCCTGCGCTGCCTCACGGATAGCATTCATGGTCTCAATGTCATGGATGCCCATGAGGTCGAATCGGAAGCCGTCTATGTGGTATTCCTTCATCCAGTAGAGCACGCTCTCCACCATGAATTTGCGCATCATAGGCATTTCAGAGGCTGTCTCGTTGCCACAACCCGAACCATTGCTTGCCACTCTCTCGGCAGATTGGCCGCTTTTAGTTTCGCTATTGTTCTGCCAACGGAAGAAATAGTCAGGCACGGTCTTCTGGAAATTGCTCTGCATAAGGTCGAAAACGTGATTATATACCACGTCCATCACTACGCGCAAACCAGCCTTGTGCATTGCCATTACCATCTCCTTAAACTCCTTTATGCGTGTTGCAGGATTGGCAGGATTTGTGGAATAGCTACCTTCAGGGCAGTTGTAGTTGACTGGGTCATAACCCCAATTATAGTAAGTCACTTGGTCTCTACCGCCTCCACTGATGCTCTTGCCGGTGCGCTCATCGATGCTGCCGTAATCGTAAGAAGGAAGAAGATGTACGTGGGTGACGCCAAGTTCCTTGAGATGGTCAGTTCCTGTGGCGAGTCCGGCAGGATTTCGTGTGCCTTTCTCTGTGAGAGCGAGGAATTTACCCTTGTTCTTGATGCCGGAAGAAGCATCTACGGAGAAGTCGCGATGGTGCATCTCATAGAGCACCACGTCAGCCATGCCCTTCATTTCAGGTGCTTTGTCGGCGCTCCATCCCGCAGGATCAGTGGTTCGGAGGTCCATTATCATGGCTCTCTGTCCATTCGTTCCCACGGTTTTGGCAAAGATACCAGGGGTTTCTTCGAGCCATTTTCCATTTACCTTCACTTGGAAAGTGTAGAAGAGGCCGTTGCGGTCGCCGTTGAGTCTTACGCTCCAAGTGCCGTCTTCAGCACGCTTTAAGGCTACTGTTTCTATTGCTTCGCCTCCTAAATCCTTATTATAAAGGTGGGCGCATACCTCTTCTGCCACTGGGCTCCAAAGGGATAGACGAGTGACAGTAGGCGAATACGTCATCTCATTGATGGGTCCTACAGGGACAGGGAGGTCTTTGAGTCCTTGCGCCTGTGCTATGGTGAGAGGCGAAAGGAGTGTGGCTGAGAGAATTATTGAGGTGATTAGTTTTTTCATTCTTGGGGTGTTGGTTTTTATAGGCTTTATATCCGCCGGTAACGCGGCGGACACAGTGGCGGCTACTTGGCGACGCTGTGATGGCTACTTGGCGACGTTCTGATGGCTATTCGGCTACGCTGTGGCGGCTATATGGAGTGATTACAGAACTGGGTTCTTATTTCTTGCTGCCCTTTGCTGCTTTGGCTACAGGCATAAAACTGATAGCGTAGCCACCACCAGGGGCGGCAGTGAGCGTGAGTTTCTGTCCTGCCTTCACCTTCTTCTTTGTGATGGTGTATGCCTTAGGATTCTTATCGTAGGAAGCATCCTTTGCGTCAGCATAGATGATAGCCTCGTAAGTCTTGCCTTTATCGAGGAAATCGAGGCGCAATGTGCTTGTATGTCCGTTCTCATTGGCTTTACATCCGAGGAACCAGTTGTCTGTTCCCTTTGCTTTACGAGCCACGGTGAGGTATTCTCCCGGCTCAGCTTCGAGATAGACGGACTTGTCCCAATCCACTGCAACGTCCTTGATAAACTGGAATGCGTCCATGAATTTGGCGTAATTCTCAGGAGTGTCAGCCGCCATCTGGAGAGGTGAGTACATGGTGACATAGAGAGCCAGCTGAGCAGCGAGCGTGGTGTTGAGCTTGTTCTTGTTGTCGCTCCATGTGGAGAAGTCGGTTTCGAGGATTCCTGGCGTGTAATCCATCGGTCCGCCATTAAGACGTGTGAATGGAAGAATTGTGGTATGAGCAGGATAAGAGCCTCCGAAAGCCTCGTATTCAGTGCCTTTTGCGCTCTCATTACCTATGAGATTAGGGTATGTACGGCAAAGTCCAGTAGGGCGAACAGCCTCATGTCCGTTGACCATAATATGGTAATCAGCCGCCTTTTTCACTGCATAGAGGTAGTGATTGACGAGATATTGTCCGTAATGGTGCTCACCTCGTGGCACGATATTGCCGACATAGCCTGACTTAACGGAGTTGTAGCCATACTTATTCATCAGTTGATAGGCTGCATCCATGTGGCGTTCGTAGTTGCGTACCGAACTTGAAGTCTCATGGTGCATCATGAGTTTCACGCCTTTGGAGTGTGCATAGTCATTGAGAGCCTTGATGTCGAAGTCAGGATAAGGCGTTACGAAGTCGAACACATAGTCTTTCTGCTTGCCAAACCAGTCTTCCCATCCGATGTTCCATCCTTCTACGAGTACCTGATCGAGTCCGTTGGCAGCGGCGAAGTCGATGTATTTGCGCACCTCATCGTTAGTAGCGCCATGCTTGCCGTTAGGCTTCACATTATTATAATTATCTATTTCGAGGTTTACGCTTGGCAGATCATCGGTGTAAG
This sequence comes from uncultured Prevotella sp., assembly GCA_934256705.1. GTDB lineage: Bacteria > Bacteroidota > Bacteroidia > Bacteroidales > Bacteroidaceae > Prevotella. Next base: position 16,277 of record CAKQPF010000058.1, on the reverse strand, counting down.
CCCATGACTTCTTACCGATAATCATGTTCCACCATACGCCACAATATTTGACAGGCTTAATCCATGAGGTATCTTCCAGTTTGCAAGGCTCATTGAGATTGAGGGTAAGACGAGAGGCAAGCTGACCAGTAGCAGTAGTGCTGATGCGGACAGTGCGCCAAGGTGACTGGCAAGGAGCCTGGAGATAGCCCTTATATCCCTCAGCGTCAGGGGTGAGGAATGTGGTGAAAGTCATGGTCTTATCGTTGAGATCAAGGCTCATACAGGAGTAATCCACGAGGGCTGCTTCATGCAAAGCGACGTAGAGACCTTCAGGTGTCTTCATCTGGAGGCAGGTCTGTACGCCTGTGTCAGAGAATGTCTTCCATGAAGAGTTGTCGCTATGCGCCTTTACTACACCCGGCATGAGTGAGCGTATCTCAGACAGACGAGACTTGGTGAATGAGTATTCCTGCGTGTCGAAGTCGCCTGGAATCCACCATGCCATATTGTCTCCAGCCATTGCAAACTCAGTCTTCTCTTCGCGGAGAGTGAAATAGACGAGATTCTTCTGGCGTGGGAACTCATATCGGAAGCCTACACCGTCGTCATAGACGCGGAATCGCAGGATGATATGCCTGTCGGTCTTCTTCTGGTCGAGGGTTACGGCGAGCTCATTGTAATGATTTCGGATGCTGCTTTCTTCGCCCCATACCGGTGTCCATGTCTCATCGAATGATGTGCAGATGGCTTCTGTCTGGGTGAAACCGTCCATAAGGTCCTCGCCGCCCTTTGCAAGCTGGAGTCCGAGGTGGGATGGCTTGATGACGCTTTGGGCTTCGTAGGTGATGGAATAGGTGGGTTTTCCGGCTACTACGTCGAATGTGAGCTGGATCTTTCCGTCCGGGCTCTTGACGATTTCTTCGGCATTGGCTGACAATGTCATTGCTATTGCCGCTATTGCTGATAGGATTCTTCTTGTTTTCATTTGTCTTTCTTATTATGGAGTGGGGGAAATCGCCCGGTAATGCGGGCGACACAGTGGCTCTTTCTTCTTGCAATCGCCCGGTAATGCGGGCGACACAGTGGCGCCTTCATGTCGGGATTTCCTTTTGGAGAGGGCGACATGAAGGCTCATTATTGCGCTATGGTCTGCTCTGGGAGATCATGTTGCGGATGGAATTGTTGAAATCCGTCTGCTTCATGAGCTGCTCCAGAGAGATGTGCATGCGGTAACGCCAGTAGTGCTTCGGATTGGCTGGGATGTTGATGCGCTCCTTTGAGGCATCGGCGAGGCGTAGCTTCTCGTCTGTGGCGAGCCAATCCTGAAGGGTGAGAATGCAGAGCATGGAAGGACAATAGAGGTGATTGCGCACGATGTCCGTCGCTACATCGCCGCTGAGAGGATGAGGCGCAGCGCCGTAACGGCCGAGCGACCAGTTCCAATACTGCTGTGTGCGGTCCCAATCCTCATCCCACCACATACGCAGGGTGGCGGTGTCGTGGCTTGAAATGGTGCAGACAGAGAGGAATGGATTATTATTGAGCACGCCGAAAGTCACCTTAGGATCCTTAGGCATGGACTGTATTTCAAGCGAGAGAATGTGGAGTTGGTTCATCACCCATGCTACGCAGTCAGGCACCATGCCGAGGTCTTCTGCACATACGAGCATCTTTGTGGCGTCAACGAGGCGTGGGAGCTTCTTCATTGCTTCCTCATACCAGAACTGATTGTTGCGACGATAGAAGTAATCATTATACAGGGCATTGAATGCAGCCTTGTCATGATCCCACAGAGTCTCGTAGCAAGGGTCGAGCTGGGCAGAGATCCGCGGATGGACGAGGTCAGGATTGCGATTGTCGCGCAGGAACAGCACGTTGCTGATCAGAGAATAAAGGGCATCGCGCATATTGATGTCGTCCTCTGTAATCGTGCCTTTGGCATCGAAATAAGCCTCCACTTCTCGCTGGGTCTTGAAGCCTTCGCGCATGAGATACATGTCATCGTGCCAATGGGTGAGGAATGTCTCCTTGACATACTGTGCCTTATCGCCGAAGTAACGGTTGAGCACCCAGTCTGTGATGAAAGGATTGAGGAAGAAATCCTCCTGCCAGTGGAGTCCATACTGCTCCACTTCCTGACGAGTCATGCCGAGGGAAGGAGAGAACTGTCCGAGCAATCCGTGGACGCTATGCACAGGAATCTCCCATATACGGAAGAATCCGAGGACGTGGTCGATACGGTAAGCGTCGAAATATTTAGCCATATTGGAGAAACGGCGCACCCACCACTGGCAGTCATCCTTCAGCATCTCGTCCCAGTTGTAGGTAGGGAAGCCCCAGTTCTGACCGTTGACAGAGAAACTGTCAGGCGGTGCTCCAGCCTGTCCGTTGAGGTTGAAATAGCGTGGTTCCATCCATACGTCGCATCCATATCTGTTTACTCCGATAGGAATATCACCCTTGAGCACCACCTTGTGCTGGCGTGCATAGTCGTGTGCACCAATCATCTGCTGTGCAAGGATATACTGCACGTAATAATAGAATGCCACCTGAGCGAATGCCTTGCTGCGATGGTCGGTGAGGGAATGGCGGTCGGCTTCATTCCATAGGTTGTGGTCTGGCCAGCGAGAGTAGTCGGCAGTGCCGTATTGATCGCGGAAGACGCAGTATTGAGCGTAAGGCACGAGCCACTTTTCCTCTTCCTTAAACCAGCTCTTGAAGTGGTTGGAAGCGAGCATATCGTGTCCTTCCTGCTCGAAGATGATGTGGAGATACTCAGTCTTGGCATTGTTTACGCGCTCATAATCTATCTGTGGCAGAGCGTTAAGTTCCTCTCTAAGGGCTTCAAACTCAGCCTTCTTCTTAGCGTCCTTGATAGCAGGAAGCTGGCGAAGGTCAGCATATTGCGGATGCAGAGCGAAGATACTGATAGAGGAATAAGGGTAAGAGTCGGTCCAAGTGTGAGTGATGGTGGTGTCATTGATAGGCAGCACCTGCAGAATGCGCTGACCTGTGAGCGCTACCCAATCTACCATCTTCTTCAGATCGCCGAAGTCTCCCACTCCGAAACTGCCCTCAGAACGGAGTGAGAATACTGGTACTGCGGTGCCTGCAAGGCGGTCAGCAGGGATAGGGAAGTGGGCATCCTCCAGATAGACAGGTTGCTTGATGTCATTAGCAGACATAGGAATCTGGAAAGTGCGGTTCATTCTTGCTTCCCAAATCACTGGTACGTTAGGGTCTTCTTCATATACGAGGAACTTCATCTCTATGGCGAAGCCTGCTATCATTCTGATATTGAGGAGAGCTGTCCACTCATTATCACCAGTATAATATAGTTTCATTGCCTTGCGCTCCTGCCAAAGTCCCAGTTCGTTGACGTTGCCGCAGAGGGCAAGGTGCTGGTTAGGACGGAGTTGCGGTGCTTTTATCTTGAGAGTAAGGGTCTCATCTGCCTTTACTTTCGGCAGTGCCTGTATCTCGTGGCGGTGTATGCATTCTGTAAATGCGGAACTATAGAAGTAGTCCATGGCTTTTTTGTTGTTTTGGGGGTTGGGGTTTGTGGATTCGGTTATCGGGCGGTAACGCGCCCGACACAGTGGCTTTTGGAGGTTGTTGGTTATTGGTTGTCGGTTTTGGGTATTATTGTGAGATAAACGGGCGTGGCTATCTGCATTCTAACCGATAACCAACAACCAATAACCGATAACCTTATTATTTATTTACATATTTCTTGCCGTTGCGGATAACGAGGCCTTTGTAGCCATTGCCTACTCGCATACCGTGAAGGTTGTAAGTGGCATTGGCGCATGAATGGTCGTCTGCCTTGACGTCATTGATGCCTGTCACTATGCCGACATTGCTGGTAGATGTGTAGTAACCACCGTTGACGAACTTGAAGTCAGCAGTCTGTGGCTTTTCATCATTATTGAAGATGATGAAAGTAGGGGTAGAGGTTTCAGAGCCAGTGTAAGTCCATTTATACACCTTGTTGCCGTTGTCTGCCTGACCTATGTATGTGCAGGTCTGACCAGGCCATTTTCCTCCGGTGAAGTTTGCGGAGCTGTTCCAGCACCAGCACTTAGGGTTCTTGGTCCAGGATGCTGGAGCTTCGAAGAAAGCGCACGTCTCGCCAGGCTCCACTTTGCAGAATGAAGGGAATGTCACGTTCTGGATTTCCTCCTTGACATCATCAAGACTGCTGATGTCTATGCTGCTGGAAACGTAGTATTTGAAGTCTGTGCCCTCCAAAGCGAGCTTCATGCCATTGGAACGGATTGTAGGATTAGAGCCTATAGCCACCAGCGCATCGCCCTTATCGCCACGTACTTTCGCCACGTATCCGTCGCCGGAAACGCCTTGGCTCACGATGGTGCTCTGATTATGGATGCCGAGGAGGCGGCGGAGCAGGATGAGTTTCTTGATGGTCACCTTATAGCTCAGCCAATGGGAGAGGAATACGCACGGTGTGCCAGGCATGGCGAGCATGTAGGCATTGGCTGCTTCCACATCCTTATACAGAGGGTTTGCACCGTCCTTGCCTGAACTGCCGGTGTCATGATTGTCCACGAAAGTGACGGCATAGCGCTGGTACTGAGTGCTTGTGGCGAGCATATTCTCGTTGAGCTTTGCCCAGTTGGAGCCTTCGATTGCCGTTTTCAGAATGTCACGGAAAGGGAAATCGAAAGCGGCAGACTGTATCTTGCCGGAGGAATCCTTAGTGCCGTTGATCCAATTTACCACTTTGGCATATCCATCCCAGTATTCTCCCACGGAGAACTGAGGTTTTGCTGCTGTATTGTAGATGGAAGTGTATTTCGGATTGTAGCCTTTCACCATGTCGTAACGGAAACCTGTGTAGCCCAGTTCGTTGAGAAGGAAGTCGAGATAGACCTTGATGTTCTGCTGGACGGTGAGATTGGAGTGGTCGAGGTCGCGTGAACCGTCGAAGTCATCACCGCTGTCAGCAGTACCTGTGGCCTTGTAACCAGACTTGACGCATTCGTCTGTCTTGCAGATATATGGTGCGCAGTCCTTGCCCCATGTGATGGTGTAGGTCTTGCCAGTGTTCTGTCCCACTACTTTCTCGTCGGGGAAATCAGTCCAACTCGTGTTTCCGCTCTTGTGATTGATTACCACGTCGGCAATCGTGCCGAGCCCCTTGGCTTTGAAAGTCTTGATCATGGACCTCAGTTCAGCCTCTGTGCCGAATGCGCTCTTATGGTCGAGCCACCAGATGTCGCAGTAACCCATATTGTTAGACAACGTGTTGCAATATCCGCTCTGAGGAATCCAGATGAGATTGAAGTATTTTGACAATTCGTCGGCTTGCGATTTGAGGTTTGACCACTGGGTTTGAGCGTAGGAATCCCAGTAGAAACCTTGTATCATGACGCCACTATATTTCTCCGGCCATCCTTGTGCATGGAGACTGGATAGACCGAATAAGGAAACAAGCACGGTGAGTGCAATGGAAGATATAATTTTCATTACTGTAAATTTAGGTTTAATTACTGGTTGCAAATTTAGGCATTTTTGCTAAAACAAAGAATATAAAGGTTTTAGTTTTTTGCTTGTCTTGCTCGCAAACGATTGCAGAAAGAAGGTGATTTTCTATTGAATTATGCTGTCTTTGCTAAGCGATGAGGGCATGATAATGTGAAAGATGCTGTTTTGCAGACAGCCGTTATGGTGCGTCTTCTTATCCTGCGACTTCGTCACGTGGTGCTTTTGCTGCGCTCGGTTGAGGCTTTTTTCTTTACTTTTTCAGTGTTTTCTCATCCTATCTATGATATTTTACATTTATTAGCAGATGTTAAATAATTGGCGATTTCCTGCTGATGAAAACTTGGGAAAAATGGAGTGGGAGAGCGATGGTTTTGGGATGAAAGAGCGGGAAATATGAGATTGGAGGGTGAAAGCTAAGCTATTGGGAGGTAAAAGCTAAGGTATTGGAATGCGAAAGCGCCGTTATTATGCTGCGAAAACATGGATTTTCGGGCGTAACAACGGCGCTTTTGCCTTGTAGAAAGGTAGAGATTATTCTGCTCTTTCTGTGACTATCTGATAATCAGACGGTTATATTTTAGGGCGAGAATCGCGTATTTGCGGACGGATTATTTTCATTTCAGAATATTGCAGCCAAAATGTTAAAATGAGGCTTGACGGCATTATTTCACGCTTATTACCTTGCCGGAATGGATATACAATCCCTTCTTGGTAGGCTTGTCGATGCGGATGCCGGAGAGAGTGAACCATGCGTCGGAGTCAGAGCCAGGCTTTGGTGCGGTGATGTCGTTGATACCTGTGGTGTTGAGGAAAGAGGACATGAGTTTGCCAACGAAGCCATTTGATGAAACTACAGGCCAATGACCGTCGGATTTGATGTCGCACCACCACATTCCGCGTGTCATCCAACCATTCATCACAGTGGCACCAGGACCTGTTTTCCAGTCAGAATCATCGCCATTGCCGGCTTCTTCCGGCTGCCACCAGTAGAGGGCGTTGACGTTCTTGTGCTTTTTCAGCAGGTCGATGAGGTCTTTGGTGAATTTATACTGTCCGTCAGCGGATGACGCCCATGTGGATTGGAGGTCATATTGCTTGTCGCCAGGATAGTACTGGAAAGGATATGAGGTCTCCATAATCTGCACTTTCTTGTCAGGAAACTGAGCTGCAAGGCGGTCGATAGTGGAGGAAAGGGTGGAAAGACCATCGTGATAGAAAGGATAATAGGAGAGTCCGATGATGTCATAATCCACGTTGGCCTCCTTGAGTTTGTTGTAATAATATGCAGTCTGCCCCGGTATGCCAGAACGCTCGGTGTGTATGATTATCTTTGCTTCAGGGCATACTTCGCGCACAGCCTTGCATCCGCTGGAGAAAACCTTGGTGAGACCGGTCCAGTCACTGCTCTTGTCGTCGTAAGGAGAGACCTTGATGCCGACCATTCCGTAGGTGGTCTCGTTGCCCACCTGCACAAAGTCGGGCTTCGCACCAGCGTCCTTCAGTGTCTGGAGCACCTCCTTGGTGTAGGAATAGACCTTGTCAGCCTTCATTGCGGCAGTGGTGCAATCGCTCCATGAGGCAGGGAGAATCTGGTAGGAGGGGTCAGCCCATGTGTCGCTGTAGTGGATGTCGAGCACGAAATAGGCTCCTGCATCCTTGATGCGCTTGCCCAGTTTCTTCACGAAGTCAATGTCCTGGCATACGCAGTGGTCGGTTTCGCCTTTCTGGTTTTTCTCTTTCGGATCGACAAAGAGGCGCACACGGAATGAGTTCCATCCGCATTCGCTGATAAACCAGGATATGAGATTGTCGATTTTCTTGCCCCCGGTGTCGAGGTAACCGGAATTGTGCTCCTCATAGAGGGGGAGGATAGAGATGTCTCCGCCTACGTATTCACCGTTCTGGGCAGAGGCTGTGAGGGAGAGAAGGAGAAAAAATAGGGATGTGATGATTTGCTTCATATTGAGTTAGTTTGTTGGTGTCGGGGGGAGGGGAGGACCAGCCGGTAACGCGGCTGGCACGGTGGCGGTCGGTTGAGGCTGTTGCTTGGGGATGCGGTTGGCACGGTGGTGCGGCGCTTGAGGGAGCTGATTGATGGCTCTTATGATGCAAAAGTAATAAGAAAAATTGTTTTTTGCAAACAAATGGGAAAGAAAAAGGTGCACCGACCCGTAAGTCAATGCACCTTTTCTATGTGTAATCAAAGTCTTGTATGGGGAATTTAGTTTACTCGAACCTTCTTTTCCTCAAGACGATACTTCTTAGTCACCACCTTTTCCTTCTTCTCACCGATGCCGGAAGCCACGGTGATAGTAGCGCGGTTTGCATCATTGTCAGCAAAAGGCTGAACGGTATCGCCCTTCCATTCGGTAGTGATGATTTCAGCAGGAACGCCAGCCTTGACGAGAGCATCAGTGAGAGCCTCGGCACGCTTCTTGGAGTACTTCATGTTGACACGCTTGTTGCCGGTACCCTTGTCAGCATATCCTGTTACTGTAACCTTGACATCCTTGTTGTTCTTGACGAAATCCACGATCTCAGATACAGTCTGCTGGCTGATAGGACCATTCTTGCGGATGTCGAAATGTATGTCGCGGCGCAGAGAAGCCTCAGCCTCTACGGTCTTGTAGGATGTATCATCATACCAGACAGTGTCAACACGTGTCTCATAGACAGGCTCAACTTCCTGCACAGGAGCCGGTGCCTTCTTTGCCTTACCAATCTTGAAAGTCACGCCGATGAATGCTGCAGCCTGCCAATCGTTCTTGTCATTGGTCTTGAGGTTGTAGAGGTCATTCTTGTAGTTGGCCTGAAGTTCGAGGTTGAGTGAGAGACTGTTGGTCACGTCATATTCGAAAGCAGTGCCGAGACGACCGTTGAAAGTGCTGTGCTTGGTGCCGCACACCTGGTCGTGGTAAGCAGGATGGTTGCTCAGGAAGTCATTGTTGTAAGCCAAAGTCTTGAACTCATCATAGTCCCAAGAGTAGTTTGAACCGAAACCGGCAAGGAGAATCCAGTTGAAATCCTTGCAACTGCGCTGTGGGCAGAGGATATTGGACATATTGAAGAGGAAGTCGATGTCTGCAGTGCAAGCCTTGAACTTGTAAGTCTGCTTGTCGAGACCGAACTGACCCTCAGCGATGCCACCCTTCTGGTCGTAGCCCATCACGTGAAGACGAGCTCCAAACTCAGGAGCGAACCAGCGTCCGAACTGAAGAGCAAACTGAGGAGTGAGCAATTTCAAGGAGTTGTAGTTGGTGAAGGTGGTCTGAACACCGCCCTGAACGCCTGCAAACCAGTAAGGCTTGAACTCCTCTTTATTGTCCTGAGCCATTGCGGCTGTGGACACTCCGCAAAGGAGTGCCACAGCTGCTGCATATTTCGTTATCTTTTTCATAGCGTTTTATCTTTTAATGAAGAACATCTGACCTGTGATATCATTGAAATAGATATCGTAGGTGCCAGCGGTAATGTTGATATTAGGACCATCCTTGGTAGTGCCAGTACCGTAGATGAAGTCGCCTGCGGTAGTAGGAGTCATGCCCCAGCTGGTAGCCCAGTCATGGTCAGCGCGAACCTTCATGCCACAATCAGCAGTGATTTCCACGCCCTTGAGAGCCCAGTTATGGGTGGTATTGTCGCCGAGGTCGTCTGAACCCTTAATCTGAGTGAAGTCAAGGTCGGTGTTCCAGTCATTGTTGGCACCGATAAGGCTGATCTTACCGTAAGAAGCAGTAACGTCAACCTTCTTCCAAGAGTAGGTCATCTTGTCGAAATCCACGTTGAGAGTGTAGTAACCAGCCTCTGGAGACATGATGCACTTGCCGGTCTTCTCAGCCAACTGTGTGCAGGTACCGCTCTCTTCAGCAGCACCGTAGTTGTCCCATATTCCACCATTGATCTGTTCCATGTCTGCAATACGGCAGTCCCATGCACCGGTGAAATAAGAAGTGTAGCTTGCAGTGCCTTTTGATGTAGGATACATCGCTGTAGCTGTAGAGAGAGACCAACCGTTCTGGCGACCTACCATGTAGTATTCAGGAACAGGAGGAATGGCGATGATAGAGAAGGTCATGTCCATCATGTTGACAGAAATCTTGAACTTGGCAGTGTTCTCATTCTCCACGAGGTGCCAAGAGAGCTTTCCGTTAGTACACTTACCAGAGAGAGAACTGTCATCGCTTGTCATTGGGCAGATACATGTGGTCTCTTTGTCCCAGTTCATTGAACCGTCTGCATTGAAAGCAGAAGCAGGAGCAATCTTGAACCAGTGCCAAGCCTCGGTGGAAGCAGGGATTACGCAAGAGAATACAGGGTCATCGTAAGGGTCAGCGCCACTGTTGGTGAACTTGTACTTCTTGTCAGTGCCGAGGACACCGATGTAGTAGTATTCCTTCTCGATGACGATGTGGCTGTCATGAGGAGTGAACTCGATGGCGCGCTTGTTGAAATAAGTAGGCTCGCCTACGTAAGCTACGGAAGAACCGTTGGTAACGGTCTCAAGATAAGTGCGAGTGTAGAGGGTCTTGGCCTTAGGACTGTGGGTTACATTCTCGTAGTAAGCCTGCTGAAGGGCTGCAGGAGAGATGAAGATAGTGTCATTCTCGCTCATGTCAGCAGCGCTGATGGTCATAGGATTTGCGAAATCCTCAGTGGTGGAGAACTGGACAGTGCCCTTGAGAACTGTATTTGCAGGCATTGCATCCTTGACTACAGATGCCACGCCCATAGGAATCATGATGGAATCCTTCTGGCTGGAGTCGATGAGATCATCGATTTCAATCTTGGAAGTCAGTTCCTTGACTGTTACGTCTGATGCCTTGAGCACGCTTTCCTGCTCAGAGGTCTGAGGAAGGAATTCAGCAGTGAAGTCCTCATTACAGGATGCCAGCATGATACTCAGCAAGGCTGTCAGACAAATGCTTATCTTTTTCATATTGGAATGTGTCTAATTATATTTGATTTAGGCGGTGGGGTCTCATGGTGGAAACCCCACCTTATATAATATGTTACGGTCACATGAATGAAGGATTACTTCTTTTCGAATCTGACAGTGTTCTTGTTGAGGTCGAGAATTACTACGACATCACCGCCTTCCCAGTCAGGAATGCTCCAGCTACCCTTGCCAGGAACCGTTGCTGTACCCTCATATACATTGTCCTTGAGAGCAATCTCAAAAGTGTTGTCATCAGCCTGAGGACCGATAGAAGCGCCACCGTCCCATCCGGTAAGTGCGGTGTAGAATCGGAACTGGAACTTGCCTGCACCGAGAGAGAGGGTGCCCTTGTAGATGCCAGTGCCTACGCCGGTCTCTGTGATGGTAGTGATGTTTGGCTTGTTGTCAGGAATTGGCTCGATCCAACCGTCCTGAGCACCGATGACAAACATGGTCTTAGGAGCGCGGATAGCCTTGTAGGAAGACATGTACTTGAAGGTGACAGCGTTTGACTCGATGGTGGAAACTGGGATTTCCACTCCCTCGCCGTCGAGGATAGCAGCATGAATGCGGAATGCTACCTCAATGTAGCCCTTGTCAGTATATTCATCCTCAGACTTGAAACCTAAAGCACTGTTGATGGACATTGCGATTTCTTCGCCCGGAACATTAGCCTTTACAGAATTGTAAGTGGTCTCAAGATAATAAGGCTTGCCGTCAACTTCGTCCCATGTTATACTTCCGTCAGCCTGCTTTACGCCGACCTGGACGTAATAAGTAGGGAGAGCAAGGAAGTCATAGTCAGGTGCTGACCAAGCAAGTGTCACAGTATTCTCTGCAGACAACTGTACGTGCTGCTCGGACATAGTCGGAGTGTTCAGCACAAACTTTGTTGGCTTGGTGTCAATGACTGGGTTGCTGTCATTGTCATCAGAGCAGGAAGCCATGCCGAAGACAGCAATACCAAGGGCCAACAGTGATAATATTTTGCTTTTCATAAACTCTTTTAATTTAATGATGATTTAGTATGTTGCCGTTAATCCGGTAAAGGATTAGTAGCCGTCATTCTGCTTGAGGTTGGTATTGTTGGTGAGGTCAGCAGAAGGAATACCGAAGATGTTACGTGTCTCGGAGAACTTCTGTCCAGTGGCAGCGTTGCCCTTCCACTCCCAGTAGTACTTGTTGTTGCCACCGAAGCTGTTGAGACGAACGAGGTCCATGCGGCGGCGACCCTCAAACCAGTATTCCTTAGCCCACTGGTCACGGATGTCAGCGAGGCTGTACTTCTCGCTCTGGTGAGTCTCAGGTACGTTGGCACGATCCTGGAGCTTTTTGATCATCTCTGTACCCTTGGCTGTGGTAACGCCATTGTTGAGATGTGCGTCAGCCTCAGCATAGTTGAGGTAAGCCTCAGCCATACGGATGAGAGGGAAATCGGTATCTACGAATTGATTGTTGGTAGATGTTGGCTTACCGTCAGAACGGACATTGCGGAACTTCATGCAAGCATAACCAGCATTCTGGTCGTCCTCATTCTCGATGTTCTTGCTGTAAGAACCAGGGAAGATGAGAGCACGGTCGTCATTTGCAGCGTCAGTAACGGCTGCAACAGTCTTGAAACCAGAAACGTCAGTGCCACCGAAGAAGATGTCGCAGAGCTTGCCCTGAATGCGGCAGCACTTGCCCCAGCCGTTTGAAGTGCCGGAAGGAACGTATTCACTCATCTCTGGAGAGTAAGAACTAAGTATGAGAGCGTGCATTCCACCGTAACTCTGGGTGTTGACACCGTCGTGGAGAACAGGGAGAAGAATCTCCTTGCGAGCTCCGCTCTGGTCGTTGTCAGCGAGGAAGAGCATCTGGTATGCAGTGTATCTCTCGTTGGTAGTAGGATTGATAGCGGCATACTTCTTGCCGGTAACCTCATCGGTCTTGCTGTTCTCGAAGAGTTCGTAGTAACCGTTGTTCAGCACCTTCTCAGCATATTCTTTTGCTTTTTCCCACTGTGCCTTGCCTGTGTAAACCTGAGAGTTGAGGTAAAGGCGTGAGAGCATCATCCATGCAGCAGCCTTGTCGATACGTCCGTAAGTGTTCTTACCAGGATCCTTGAGGTCCTTCTCAAGTTCGGTAAGTTCGTTTTCCACGTATGTGAAGAACTTGTCGCGGGTGTAGTACGCTCCCTTTTCACCTACATGTTCAGTGAATGCGGCATTGCCGTAGAGGTCCATGACTGTGTAATAGTTGTATGCACGGATGAAACGAACCTCAGCGCGACGAGCTGCAGTCTCCTCAGTGCCATCCTCTGGCATCTCGTCGAGATAGTAGTTGCAGAGAGTGATGGTGAAGTAGATACGGTAGTAGAGACCTGTTGACACTGCATTGTCAGCACCATAGGTGTTCTCCACGAGGTCTTCATATCCGGCATCGTTCTTATACCATACCCAGTGAGCCTCGTCAGTGGTGAGCTCATTGAGGTTCCATGCCATACGGAAGAACTCTGAACGTCCTTCATCGGCATCCTGTATGTCACCGTTTCCATTAGGTCCGGTCTGTCCGGTAAGTACGAAGCTGGAGTAAATCTTGTTGAAGAGGGCATCCTTGTCCAAAGTGGACTGCTGCGCAGGATTGATGTTTTCCACATCAAGGTCGTTGATGCAGGAAGTGCTTACACAGCTCATGGAGAGAGCTAAAGCAGCTGCCCCGATGTATGTTTTGATATTATTGAGTTTCATAATGTATTGTCCTCCTTGTAGTTTAGAAATTCAGGCTGATACCGAGGATGCCAGTGAATGGACGTGGATAGATATTGCTGTCGTATCCACCATTGACCTCAGGATCGAGTCCCTTGTACTTTGTAACAGTAAGAACATTCTGTGCAGTAGCGTAGATACGTCCGCTGAGACCGCTGAATGAACCATTGTGGAAGAGTCTGTCGAATGAATAGCCGAGAGTGATGTTGTCGAGCTTCAGGAAACTTGCATTCTGGATGAAGTAATCAGAGAGCACATCCTTTGCACCTGCAGCTGTCCAGTTCTTCTGGAGGTCCATATCCACAACGCCATGCCATGCTTCTCCTGAATAGAGATTTGACAATGAGAGGTTGGCATTGCTTGCCTCTACTGCGTTATATACGTAGTTGTTGAAGTTTGCACGCATAGAGAAGCTGAGGTCCCAGTTCTTGTAGATGAACTTGGAAGTCAAGCCCATAGTAACGTCAGGATCAGACTTCTTGTAGTAATAGCGGTCGCCGTCATTGATGACACCATTGTGGTCACGGTCAACATAGCATCCGCGGATAGGCTCGCCCTTTTCATCATATACCTGCTGATATACGAAATAGGTAGAAACAGCCTGGCCTACGTGGTAAGCCTTGATACCATCTGTGGATTTGTCACCGATAGGCAGACCACCGTAAGGAATGCGGTATGAGCTTTCATCGCCACCTACGAGCTCGTCAATCTTGTTCTTGTTCCATGTCACATTGTAACCGAGGTTCCAGGTGAAGTCCTTTGTCTCGATGATGTTGCCGCTGAGTGCGCCTTCGATACCGAAGTTATGGAGGGAACCGATGTTGGAATTGATCTTGTTAGAGAAGTTGGAACCTACAGAGAGAGTCACGTTGTTGATGAGGTCTGTGGTCTTGCGGTAATATACATCGAGGCTTGCAGTGAAGCGCTGTCTGAGGATTCCGAAGTCGATACCACCGTTCCATGTAGTGGTCTTCTCCCATGTGAGGTCAGAGTTGTAAGCGTCAGGACGATATGTGATACCATCACCGAGAATAGGATAGTAAGCACCATTGTTGTTAGGAGTATAGGTTACGAGGTAAGGATAGTCTTGAATACCTTCCTGCTGACCTGTCATACCCCATCCGAGGCGGAGCTTGAAGTCAGAGATCCAGTCGATATTCTTTATGAATTTCTCCTCATTGATCTTCCAAGCGAAGGCAGCAGCAGGGAAGATACCCCAGCGATTGTCCTTAGAGAAGCGTGAAGAGCCGTCGTCACGGATGGTGAATGTGAAGAGGTAACGGTCCTTGAAAGTATAGTTGAAACGACCGAAGAAGCTGACGAGGATGTTCTCTGTACGATAGCGTGTCTGAGCGCCAGCAGAGCAGTTTGCAGCGTATGGCTGACCTGGCTTTTCGAGGTTGGTGCTTGGATAGTAAGCTTCGTTGAACCAGTCAGTGTTCTTGTGGAAACGCTGATACTCGTAACCTGCCATTGCATTGACGCTGTGGTCCTTGCCGAAGTCGTGGAGATACTGTGCGTACAACTGGAGAGAGACGTTGGAAGTGCGCATTGAGCTCCAACCAGACTGTCCATAGTAGTACTTGGAAGTGTCAAAATAGTAAGGAGAGAACTCCTGAGTGTTGCGTCCGAACTCCATATCTGCACCTGCATTCATGTGGAGGTGGAGGTCTTCGAAGCCGTGAATCTTATAGTCAGCCTCAAAGTTGCCGATGTAAGAGTGCTGGCGTCCCTTGTCCACCTTGTTGTAAATGGCAGCTACAGGGTTGCCAGGAGCAAGGGTGTTAGGACCTTGTTGCCAGTTAGGATCCTTGTAGTCAGTAGGTACAGACCACTGCTGGAAACCGTTCCAGTTCTTCTTGTAGAAGTCTGTATTATTATATACAGGCTTTGTAGGGTCGTAAGAGACGGCATTACCGATAGCATCACCGTTGGAATAATCAGAGTGTGAGAACATATACTTACCGTTTACATTGAGGGTAAGATGATCATCAAAGAATGAAGGAGAAACACTGAAGTTTGCAGTGTAACGCTGGTAGCTGCTCTTCTTCAGTACACCGTTCTGGTCTGTCATACCGAAGCTGACGCGGTAAGGCATGTTCTTCAGACCGCCAGTGATTGATACGTTGTGGTCTGTGCTGAAAGCAGTGCGGTAAATCTCGTCCTGCCAGTCAGTGTTTGCGAAGAGATGATTGCCGTTAGCATCGTAGTAACCGAGGTTCTTGTACTCATTGCTTGCCTCATATTCAGCCTCAGTATATCCCTTTGTTGCCATTACGGTCTTCTTTACGAAAGCCATATACTCATTGGCATCAAGGACATCGACAGTGTTCTTTACCTTACTTATGGACACATTGCCGTTGTAGTTGATCTTAGGAGCGCTGCCCTTACGACCTTTCTTGGTAGTGATGATGATGACACCGTTAGATGCACGTGAACCGTAGATAGCTGTAGCAGAAGCATCCTTCAGCACAGTGAATGACTCGATGTCGTTAGGGTTGATGGAAGCCAGGAAGTTGGCAGAACCCTTACGTCCGTATGTATCCATTGAAAGACCGTCGATTACGATCAATGGGTCGTTGGAAGCATTGAGAGAAGAGCCACCACGAATACGGATAGTAGCACCGCCACCAGGAGAACCACCATCGTTGACGATGTTCACACCAGCCACTTTACCCTGGAGCATGTCCTGAGCAGAAGTCTGGAGACCATGGTTCTTGTCGTCTGGCTTGATAGCAGTTACCGAACCGGTGAGGTCATGCTTCTTAGCCACACCGTAGCCGATGACAACGACTTGGTCGAGGACCTTTGCGTCATCCTGTAAGATTACTTCTACCTGAGCAGCAGCCTTGACAGTAGCAGTCTGATATCCGATAGAGGAAATCTGAAGTTCTGCACCGGCCTTTGCCTTTAACTGGAAGTTACCATTGAAGTCAGTTACAGTACCACCTTGCTGTCCGACGATACGTACTGTAGCTCCAATGACATCTTCACCTGTTGCATCCTTTACATGGCCATTGACAGTAATCTGTGCAAAAGCCCCAAGGGAAAGCATCAGTCCCACTACAAGGAACATAAGCCTTGAAGGGAGTCTAAAAATAAGT
>CAKQPF010000057.1 GCA_934256705.1 uncultured Prevotella sp. | reverse complement strand
CGATTACAAAGATACAACTTTTTATTGAGAAACTGTTATTTTTACCCCATTATTTTGGGGTGGGAAACTTCAGTAACTAAGCTTTTGCGCCTTGATTCTTGAAATATTGGCGTGTTTTATGCCTATTGTTTTGTAGTAAAAATCATAACGTATTGATAACCAGTCTTTTCTGAAAATCCGCAAGAATCGCGTATTTGCGACCGAAAATGCGTTTCCTGATTTTCAAATGTTAAAATATTGTGGTTTTGTTCGTGTGGCACTCTTGCTGCCAAAAGAAATGGCGGCAAGAGACGAAGCATTGGAACACTTATTGCTTGTTGATGTGTTCGAGCAGTTTTCCTGCAGCCTCATTGACCTTTTCGTTTGCCTTGGCTTTAGTCTCGTTGATCTTGTTTCTTGCGTCGTTCTGCGCCTTTGCCTTTGCTTCAGCGGCTTTAGCTTCAGCATTGGCTTTAGCTTCGGCGGACTTAGCCTTTGCTTCTTCAGCCTTTGCTTTTGCGTTGGTCTTGGCGTCTTCAATCTTCTGCTTTGCGCTTTCCTTTACCTCGCTGGCGATGTTCTCGGCATCAGCCTTTGCGGCATCCTTGATTCCGTCGGCTATTTCCTTTGCGGAAGTGCTGGCGACTGTGGATATGAGAGTGGAAACAGCATCGTCAGCATCAGCGACAGCGCGGACCTTGTCGATGTTTTCGTCCATGAATTTCTTCAGTTGGGCAGAGTATATTCGTGCAGACTCTGTGTCGCCGGCAGCGAGATATTTCTCTATCTTGGCCTGTGCCTGCTTTGAGAGTTCGCCGAAAGCGGCTTTGTCATTCTTGGAAAGCTGTTCGGACATCTGTGAGATGACCTCGTCAGCCTCGGTGGAGATTTGTGTTTCAGCTTCGGTAGCTGTTTCGTCAACGGTGGAGATTGCAGTGGTGTCAGTGGTTTCGCTGCTTTTTGCTGTCTGCTTTCCGTCGCAGGATGCAAGTGCGATGGCTATGAAAGCCAAGGCGGGGATGATAATTCTTTTCATTGTCATAGAATTAGTTTTGAATTGCTTATACATATAAATAAGGTGTCCCTTGAAGTAGGGCGTCTTATCGAAATGCAAAATTATGTATTATTTCATAGAAGAGCAAATTTTATTTCAAGTTTTTTTGCACCAACTATAAGTAATTAAGCCTATTAGATAAAAAAAAGTGTGAAAAATTTTTGAATGCGAAGAAAATGTTGTATCTTTGCACTCAATTTGAATTTAACATTAAAAATAAAATGACAAAAGCAGACATTATTAACAAGATTTCAGAGAGCACTGGCGTGCAAAAGAAAGACGTTGCTGTAACAGTGGAGGCTTTCATGGAGGCAGTAAAAGACTGCATGTGTGATAAGGAAAATGTATATCTCCGCGGTTTCGGCACATTCCAGATCAAGCACCGCGCCGAGAAGACTGCTCGTAATATCTCAAAGAACACGACTCTTACCATTGCAGCACACGATTTCCCAGGCTTCAAGCCATCAAAGAGTTTCATCCAGCGCATGAAGGGTGAGGCTGTGACTGCTGAGGACTAAGAAGTTTTCGGGATAACGGTAAAAAGCTTATCAAGATAAAACCAGAAGTATCAACACTTTAATAAAATATATACAACTATGCCAAACGGAAAAAAGAAGAAGGGCCACAAGATGGCTACTCACAAGCGTAAGAAGAGACTGCGCAAGAATCGTCATAAGAGCAAGTAATACTATGACGTAACCGGTCTCCAAGGAATGTCTCTTCATCTCTTGCTGACTGGCAAATAGGGTGTGGCTTCATTTTCTAATGTTGGCACACCCTAATTTATATTTTTCTGTTTGCCTGCTTGGAGCCATAGCGTTTTCGGCCCATTTCATCGGAGTTTATGATAGGCAGACGGGCAGGACAATGACATTTCATATTTTGACCACCTGACTTATGACCAGCGAATTAGTAATTGACGTAAGGGAGAAAGAGATTAGTATTGCGCTACTTGAGGACAAAGTCCTGGTAGAATATCAGACAGAGCCTCGTTCTGCCTCCTTCAGTGTCGGCAATGTGTATGCCGCCAAGGTCAAGAAGATAATGCCTGGCCTTAATGCCTGCTTCGTGGATGTGGGTTATGAGAAGGATGCCTTCCTGCATTATCTCGACCTCGGAACGCAGTTCAACTCGTTCCAGAAATATGTGAAGCAGGTCAACAGCGACAGAAGGAAACTTTATCCATTTGAGAGTGCGCAGAAATTGCCGGACACCAACAAGGAAGGCTCCATCGCCAGCGTGCTCAGTGTGGGACAGGAAGTGCTCGTGCAGATAGTCAAGGAGCCGATTTCCACCAAGGGTCCGCGCCTTACCGGTGAGATTTCCTTTGCCGGAAGATACCTCGTGCTGATGCCTTTCGGAGATAAGGTGGCGGTGTCGTCAAAGATAAAGAGCGGGGAAGAGCGTGCTAGACTCAAGCAACTGGTGCAGACTCTGCGTCCGAAAAACTGCGGAATCATCGTTCGCACCGTGGCGGAAGGGCTGCGCGTGGAGGAACTGGAGAATGAGATAAAGGTGCTCTACGGGAAATGGATGGATGCAGTGGAGAAACTGCAGAAGAATGCCGTGCGCCCTTTGCTCATCAACGAGGAGGAGACGCGTGCCGTCGCAATGCTGCGCGACCTCTTCAATCCTTCTTACGAAAACATCTATATCAATGATGATGACGTATATAATGAGGTGAAGCAGTATGTCTCTCTCATTGCACCGGACAAGGCAAGTATAGTCAAGCGCTATACTGGTAAAGTGCCAATCTTTGACAATTACAATGTCACCAGGCAGGTAAAGGCTGGCTTTGGCAAGATAGTCAACTACAAGCATGGCGCTTATCTCGTCATTGAGCATACGGAGGCGATGCACGTCGTCGATGTCAACAGTGGCAACAGAACGCGTGGCACCAATACGCAGGAGGCGAATGCGCTGGACGTGAACCTCGGGGCTGCTGACGAACTGGCTCGCCAGTTGCGACTGAGAGACATGGGAGGCATAATAATCGTCGATTTCATCGACATGAATCTGGCAGAGGACCGTCAGCTGCTATATGAGCGAATGTGCAAGAATATGCAGAAAGACCGTGCCCGCCACAATATCCTTCCGCTGTCCAAATTCGGACTGATGCAGATTACCCGCCAGCGTGTGCGCCCTGCGATGGACGTAACTGTGGAGGAAGTGTGTCCTACATGTTTCGGAAAAGGCACCATCAAGTCCAGCATCATGTTTACCGATACGCTCGAAAACAAGATTTCCTGCCTTGTAAATAAGGTGGGGGTGAAGAAATTTACACTCTATGTGCATCCGTACGTGGAGGCGTATATCGACAAGGGACTTATCTCCATCCGAAGGAAATGGCAGATGAAGTACGGACTCGGAGTCAATGTGATGGCTTCGCAGAAACTCGCTTTCCTGCAATATGAGTTCTATGGTGCCGACGGACAGTTTATAGATATGACTGACGAGAATGAGGTAGGGTAGTTCCCTCGGGGCTCCATTTGCGCTCATGATTATTGACAAATCCGTAGAGCAAGATTGGAAGACCCAAAACACAATAGCCAACCTGAGCAGATGAAATGCTCAAGTTGGCTATTGCCGTTCTCTTTCATTATGCCGAAATGACGGGAATCATCTCGTGGTGATGTGAAAGCAGCCTTGCTTTACCTCATATTTCACGTAGCATCTGCCCGCTTCCCTCATGTCGCGTAGCACTTCTGAGAGCACCCATTTCAGTGTGTCGTTGGTCACTTCCCTGCGCTTCGGACCGTCAGGATCCTCCACGGTCTTGTATCTGTTGTAGCAGACATCAAAGGTGGTGCCGTAAAGGTGGCAGGAGTTTTCGGTGGCGTTGGCATTCCTTGTGCGCAGTTTCTGCACGTCTTCCTTGGAACGCAGCACGCTGGAGGCGATGATCTTATGGAGCGGAACGCCCTTTACGTCAAGGGAATCGTAGAATGCTCTGCCGATGTCCTGAAGAAGAATGGACGCGCGCGGAACAAGATATGGGATGCTTGACTTCAGTCTGTCAACGTAAAACCAAGGATTCGAGCCGACAAAGACCAGTTCGCTCTTGCGCATTTCAGCCTCTTCGGCATTGGCGACAGGCTTCACTCCGTGCTTCTGGGCGGCAATCAGCTGCACGTCGTTGAGGTCGGGGAAGGCATTGTCGAAGCGCGGCACGCTGAGAATGCGATGGGGAGTCCTCGTGTCGGCAGGAATGACAGAATCCTCTGGAGACGTTTTGGTCGCAACTGGGATTGGAGAAACCTGCTCGACAGCAGGCTCGACCAAGGTGGCGGAGTCGGTTTCAATGGAACTTTTGTCGCTGCTTACGTCGGAATAACTGTTGTAAAGTCTTACCAGCCCCAAAGCCAGGACTATAAATGTAAAGCCGTGTAAATATGATGTTTTAGAAAATTTCATAATATTTTTCCTGTTTTATGGCACAAAGATAAGAAAAAATGATGAAATATGAAAACCTTTTTGTAATTTTGCAGAAAAATAATAACAAGAGGAAAAATTGATAGAGAAACATATAGTCATTGAAGACATAGACCCAGTGGAATTCTATGGGGTCGGAAACGGGCATATACAGATACTGAAATCACTGTTTCCAAAACTGCGTGTCGTGGCGCGAGACAACGTCATCCGCGTGCTCGGAGACGAAGAAGAGATGTGCAGATTTGAAGAAGACGTGGAGAAGATACGGCAGCATATCGTCAAGTACAACACCATTACTGACGAAGACCTCCTCGATATCGTCAAGGGAAATCCCATGAAAGGCGATGGCGGAGACGATGTGCTGGTTTACAGTATTACGGGACGCCCGATAAAAAGCCGCTCTGCCAACCAGCAGGAACTGATAGATGCCTTCGCCAAAGACGATATGGTCTTTGCAGTAGGACCGGCAGGAACGGGCAAGACCTATCTCAGCATTGCCCTCGCAGTCAAGGCACTCAAAGAGAAAACCGCAAGAAAGATTATCCTTTCGCGTCCGGCTGTGGAAGCGGGAGAGAAACTCGGATTCCTCCCTGGCGACATGAAGGACAAGATAGATCCATATCTCCAGCCTCTGTACGACGCGCTTGAGGACATGATTCCGCAGGTGAAGCTGCAGGACATGATGGAGAAGAAAATCATCCAGATAGCACCGCTCGCCTTCATGAGAGGCAGAACGCTCAGCGATGCTGTGGTGATACTTGACGAGGCGCAGAACACCACGACGGCGCAGATCAAGATGTTCCTTACCCGTATGGGATGGAACACCAAGATGATCATCACCGGCGACCTCACGCAGATAGACCTGCCGCACAATACCCGCAGCGGATTGGCGGAAGCGATGGACATACTTGATGGGGTGGAAGGAATATCCGTCATCAGGATGAACTCAAAGGATATCGTGCGTCACAAACTCGTGACGAGGATAGTCAACGCTTTCGACAAGGCGGCTAAGAAGGAAAAGCAAAAAGAAAACTGTTAATTAATAAAACAAAATGAACGCTTTAACAAAGACCGATTTCCATTTTAATGGACAGAAGAGCGTGTACCACGGTAAGGTACGCGATGTCTATAACATCAATGACGACCTCATGGTGATGGTTGCCACTGACCGTATCTCCGCTTTTGACGTGATTCTCCCAAAGGGAATTCCGTTCAAGGGACAGGTGCTCAATCAGATTGCTGCCAAATTCCTTGATGCTACCACAGACATCTGCCCAAACTGGAAACTCGCCACTCCTGACCCACAGGTTACAGTAGGACTCAAATGTGAAGGTTTCCGTGTAGAGATGATTATCCGTGGCATACTGACTGGTTCGGCTTGGCGTGACTACAAGAACGGTTGCCGTGAGATATGTGGTGTAAAACTGCCGGAAGGAATGCGTGAGAACCAGCGTTTCCCAGAGCCTATCATCACTCCTACTACGAAGGCTGACGAAGGCCATGACCTCAATATTTCCAAGGAAGAAATCATCGCGCAGGGCATCGTGTCTGCAGAGGACTATGAGGTGATGGAGGATTACACACGCAAACTCTTCGCACGCGGACAGGAAATCGCTGCCAAGCAGGGACTTATCCTCGTGGATACAAAGTATGAGTTCGGCAAGAGAGACGGCAAGGTCTATCTCATTGATGAAATACATACTCCTGACTCTTCCCGCTATTTCTATGCAGATGGTTACGAGGAGAAGTTTGAAAAAGGAGAGCCTCAGAGACAGTTGTCAAAGGAATTCGTACGTCAGTGGCTCATCGAGCACGACTTCATGAACGAGCCTGGTCAGACAATGCCTGAGATTACCGATGAATATGCAGAAAGCGTGAGCGAGCGTTACATCGAGCTCTATGAGCATATCGTAGGCGAGAAGTTCGACCGCACAGCAGATACTGCCGACATCGCTGCAAGAATCGAGAAGAATGTTTCCGATTATCTTGCAAAGATGTAGTTGGATGGTTGTTTAGTTGTTTAGTTGTCTTGTAATCTGGCAGTTATGATGTGTCATCGTCTGCTTCGACAGACTGCTGGCTTCATTTCGCCACAAAGCAACCAACTAAACAACTAACCGACAAAACAACTAAACAACAACCCTGATGTATAAGCAAGAAACGATAAAACCTTACGACGGTGAAGGTGATAAAGGGCAACTGGTGGAGACGATGTTTGACAACATCGCGCCGACTTATGACACCCTGAACCATAGGCTGTCATGGGATATTGACCGCTATTGGAGACGCAAGGCTATAGAGGCTTTGCTTCCGCATAAACCCAAGATGATGCTCGATGTCGCTACGGGAACCGGTGACTTTGCCATCCTTGCGGCTGAAATGCTCAGACCGGAAAAGCTGATAGGCATTGACATCTCGGAAGGAATGATGCAGGTGGGACGCAAGAAGGTGAAGGAAAAAGGTCTTGATGACGTGATTTCCTTTGCAAAAGAGGATTGTCTGAGGCTTTCCTATGAGAATGATACCTTTGATGCCGTGACTGCAGCTTTCGGAATCAGAAACTTCCAGGACCTGGAAAAAGGGCTGAGAGAGATGTATCGAGTGCTAAAGGACGGAGGAATGCTCTGCATCATAGAGCTTACTTCGCCTGTCAGATTTCCAATGAAGCAGCTCTTCCACCTCTATAGCCACTCTGTATTGCCTGTTTATGGCAAGATAATCTCAAAGGACAGCAGCGCCTATTCCTATCTTACCAGAACCATCGAGGCATTCCCGCAAGGTGAAACAATGAAGGAAGTGCTCAGAAGGGTGGGCTTTTCCGAAGCGTCATTCCAAAGACTTACTTTCGGAATCTGCACTATGTATCTGGCTAAGAAATAATTATTAATGGCGGTTAAAGACATTTGTCAGAGCTTTCCTGCATGATAGTCTCTGATGATATCTGCTCACGACCAGAAGGATTTACTTACTGAATACGTCTAAACTCTTACTAAGATATGAAGAAATACGGACTTATAGGCTATCCTCTCGGACACTCTTTCTCCATGGGATATTTCAATGAGAAGTTCAAGAATGAGGCTATAAATGCCGTCTATGAGAATTTTGAAATTCCTGATATTCAAGATGTCACGACGGTAATAGGAAGTAATCCTGACCTTGCAGGATTTAATGTCACCATTCCTTATAAGGAGAAGGTGATGGATTATCTCGACTATATCGCTCCAGAGGCGGCGGAAATCGGTGCCGTGAACGTGGTGA
This sequence comes from uncultured Prevotella sp., assembly GCA_934256705.1. Taxonomy (GTDB): domain Bacteria; phylum Bacteroidota; class Bacteroidia; order Bacteroidales; family Bacteroidaceae; genus Prevotella. The sequence goes on along the minus strand of CAKQPF010000057.1, from coordinate 15,254 downwards.
AAGTGACCCATAACGGCGAAAATGCAGTGCTGAAAGGATTTAATTCTGATGTCGTAGGATTTGTCAACAGTATAAAGCCCCTTCTCAGACCCTTGCATACTAAAGCGCTTGTGCTCGGCACAGGCGGTGCTTCGAAGGCAGTCGAATATGGACTTGGCAAGCTCGGGCTTGAGACCTTGAAAGTCAGCCGCTCAGAGAAAGATGATACTATTACCTATGAACAGGTTACTCCAGAACTGCTGGAAGAGTATAAAGTGATAGTAAACTGCACCCCATGCGGGATGGCTCCTCATTTCGATGAATGTCCAAACCTGCCTTATGACTGCATCGACGATTCGTTCCTGCTCTACGATTTGATCTATAATCCGGAAGAGACGCTGTTCCTCAGAAAAGGAAAAGAAAAGGATGCTACGGTCAAGAACGGACTTGAAATGCTCCTGCTTCAGGCTGAGGAAGGATGGAATATATGGAACTCTTAAATCCCGTCATTCCATATCGTTTGTCACCGGAACTGCTCTTGTTGCATCGCTCTATCCAATAAAGAGAGGAATCAGGTGTGCAGGCAGACGATGGCTCAGTAAGATTTGAAAAGAAATAAAAACAATACCCAAATATCATATTATCAAAAATGAACAACAGATACATGATGCGAGGCGTGAGTGCCGCTAAGGAAGATGTGCACAACGCAATCAAGAACATTGACAAGGGAATCTTCCCACAGGCTTTCTGCAAGATTATACCTGACGTGCTCGGCGGTGATCCTGAGTACTGCAATATCATGCACGCTGACGGTGCTGGAACTAAGTCAAGTCTTGCATATATGTATTGGAAGGAGACTGGCGACATCTCTGTATGGAAAGGTATTGCCCAGGATGCCATCGTGATGAATACTGACGACCTCCTTTGTGTCGGAGCTGTGGATAATATCCTTGTTAGTTCTACTATCGGACGCAATAAGATGCTTATTCCAGGAGAGGTGATTTCTGCCGTCATAAATGGTACAGACGAACTTCTGGAGGAACTTCGCGAGATGGGTGTCGGCATTTATCCTACAGGTGGAGAGACTGCTGATGTCGGTGACCTCGTACGCACCATCATCGTTGACTCTACCGTCACTTGCCGCATGAAGAGAAGTGATGTTATCGATAATGCTAATATTCGTCCTGGCGATGTTATCGTGGGACTTTCTTCTACCGGTCAGGCTACTTATGAGAAGAAATACAATGGAGGTATGGGCAGCAACGGCTTGACTTCCGCCCGTCACGATGTGTTCTCAAAGTATCTTGCTGAGAAATATCCGGAGAGCTTTGACAAGGCGGTGCCTGATGAATTGGTCTATAGCGGCACGAAGAAACTTACTGAAATGATAGATGAAGTAGGACTTGATGCCGGCCAGTTAGTGCTTTCTCCTACAAGAACTTACGCTCCTGTAATCAAGAAACTGCTCGATGCTCTGCGTCCTGAAATACATGGTATGGTGCATTGTACTGGTGGCGCCCAGACCAAGGTGCTGCATTTCGTGAGTGACAACTGCCGCGTCATCAAGGACAACATGTTCCCTGTTCCTCCTCTCTTCAAGATGATTCATGATGAGAGCGGCACTGACTGGAAGGAAATGTATCAGGTATTCAATATGGGACACCGTATGGAAATCTACGTTCGTCCAGAGGTTGCAGATCAGGTTATCGCTATCAGCAAGTCATTTGATATTGATGCACAGGTAATCGGACGCATCGAGGAAGGCAAGAAGTCCCTGACAATCAAGTCTGAGTACGGAGAGTTCAATTATTAACTTCACTTTCGCATTAGTTGAACCCCAAACGGTAAATCAGCATTAGTGCCAAATAGCAAATATCTAAAGCGAAGTAATTATTAGAACCCACTTAAATAGTAAATGGATAAAAACAACATACTACAGAAACTTGACGGACTTGAGAGCCGTTACGAAGAGGTAAGTACTCTTATCACAGACCCTTCTGTCATTGCAGACCAGCAGAGATATGTGAAGTTGACCAAGGAGTACAAGGACCTTGAAGATATTGTCAAGCTTCGTCAGAAGTATATTAACTGTCTCGGACAAATCTCCGAGGCCAAGAATATCATAATGAATGAGACAGATCCTGACATGAAGGAGATGGCTCGTGAGCAACTTGCAGAAAATGAAGAACTCCAGCCTAAGCTTGAGGAGGAAATCAAGATTGCTCTTATTCCGAAGGATCCGGAGGATGCCAAGAATGTTCAGATGGAAATCCGTGCAGGAACTGGAGGTGATGAAGCTTGCCTTTTTGCAGGTGATCTCTTCCAGATGTACAAGCGTTTCTGCGAATCCAAGGGTTGGAACCTCTCTGTCACTGATGTCAGTGAGGGCGCAGTAGGAGGATTTAAGGAAATCGATTTCGCTGTCAGTGGAGCTGATGTGTATGGCGTGCTGAAATATGAATCAGGCGTTCATCGCGTACAGCGCGTTCCTGTCACAGAGTCAAACGGTCGTATGCAGACCAGTGCCGCAACGGTTGCTGTTCTCCCCGAGGCTGATCCTTTTGAGGTGAACATCAATGAAGGCGAAATCAAGTGGGACACATTCCGCTCTTCTGGTGCTGGTGGTCAGAATGTAAATAAGGTGGAATCCGGTGTTCGTGCACGATACATGTGGAAGAATCCTAATACGGGAGAGACAGAGGAAATCCTCATTGAGTGTACTGAAACGCGAGATCAGCCTAAGAACAAGGAGCGTGCACTCGCACGCTTGCGTACATATATTTATGATCGTGAGCATCAGAAGTATGTCGATGATATTGCCAATCGCAGAAAGAGTCTCGTCTCAACCGGTGACCGTTCTGCCAAGATTCGTACATACAATTTCCCACAGGGACGTGTTACGGATCATCGCATAGGTTATACTACTCATGACCTGAACGGATTCCTTGCTGGTGATATCCAGCCGATGATAGATGCTCTCACTGTAGCTGAGAACGCAGAAAGAATGAAAGAGGCTGAACTTTAAGTCTCTTTCTTCAAGTTGAGGCATTGATAAAGTAGCTGTTTGTGGTTTTTAATTTTTGCATTCGAATTGACTATGGCAAAGTTTACGACTATTACAAGGAAGAAGGATGAAACTGACGAGCGGACTGTAAGTGCCAGCGAGTTCATCAATCGTATGGTCGAGTCGCGCCGTATTCCTGATCGCAACATTGAATTACCAAAGACAGAGCAACCGAAATAATACGTCTATAACGGATTGAAGCCTTGATTGCAAGTGCTTGAGCCGGTGTGGAATTGACGTGAAAAGAAAGTGTAAAACCCAAAATAAACATTTAATTACTATGAATAGAGACCAACTCGTAACAGAAATATTCAAGAAGAAGAGTTTTCTTTGCGTAGGACTTGACGTGGACCTCAACAAGATTCCTCAGCATCTTCTCTCAGAAGAGGATCCGATATTTGCTTTCAATAAAGCCATTATTGATGCAACTGCACCTTATTGCGTGGCTTACAAGCCTAATCTGGCATTCTATGAGGCGTATGGAGTGAAGGGAATGGTTGCATTCGAGAAGACGATTGCTTATCTGAAGGAAAACTATCCTGAGATGTTTGTCATCGCTGATGCAAAAAGAGGCGACATTGGTAATACCTCAAAGATGTATGCCAAGACTTTCTTTGACGAATATGATGTTGATGCTCTCACTGTCGCTCCATATATGGGCGAGGATTCCGTCGTGCCTTTCCTTGATGGTCATGATGGAAAATGGGTTATCTTGCTCGCTCTTACAAGTAATAAAGGTAGTTTCGACTTCCAGTTTACCGAGGATAAAGAGGGCGAAAGACTCTTTGAAAAGGTGATAAGAAAGTCGCAGGAGTGGGGAAATGATGAGAACATGATGTATGTGGTAGGTGCTACTCGTGGTGAGATGTTTACTGACATTCGTAAGGTTGCGCCTACAAGTTTCCTTCTCGTTCCAGGTGTTGGTGCGCAAGGCGGAAGTCTTCAGGAGGTTTGCAAATATGGAATACTCAAAGATTGCGGTCTTCTCGTCAATTCATCACGTGGCATCATCTATGCTGACAAGACAGAAAGCTTTGCAGAAGCTGCTGCCGAAAGTGCAAAGAAACTTCAGCAGGAAATGGCTGTAGAATTGGAAAAGCTATAAAGACGGAATTTTATATTCCCCCAATGCGGTTCTTCTATTTCCAAGGAATGCTTCTGGAAACCGCATGTTTACATTTCTTTTTCCTTCTGTTTAGGTCGTTATTTTACGGAAAACAGGAGGAAAAAGTTTTGGTTTTATTCTGTAAAAGAATTGAAATTATATTAAATTATTAAAATTCCGCATTGCAGTGGTTTGTAAATGCTTTTGCACGCTTGCGAGATATTTGTGCATAAATTAAAGCGAAATATGTTGTTGAAATCCTAAAAGGTATGTACGAAACGCAAATAGTTGAGCAAAGTTTTCGCTGTTTTGGATTTTTTTCGTAAATTTGCAACCAAATGTAAATATATAATCCGTCTTATTAATGTTATAGTACTGCCAAAGAGTCAGGTCGGATAGACCATGATGAAATCTAACAGAATAAGTCGGTTTCGCGAAAAAAATAAAATATGGAATTTTCAGCAAAGCAGATTGCAGAACTAATTCAAGGTCGTGTGGAAGGCGATGAAAATGCCACAGTCCATGACTTTGCCAAGATAGAAGAAGGAAAAGCAGGCGCTATTTCTTTCTTGTCTAATCCTAAATATACCCATTATATCTACGACACAGAGTCAAGTATCGTTTTGGTTGACGAGAGCGTAGAACTTGAGAAGCCTGTAAAGGCCACCCTTATACGTGTCAAGAATGCTTATGAGGCGGTGGCTAAACTCCTCCAACTCTATGAATCATTCAAGCCTAAGAAAAAGGGTGTTGACTCTCTCGCATTCATTGACCCAACTGCAAAGGTGGGAAAAGATTGCTATATCGGTCCTTTTGTCGCTATTGGTCCTGGTGCTGTAATCGGAGATGGATGCGTACTTCATCCTCATGTAACTGTCGGTGAAAAGGCCACAGTCGGTGATAATACGGAAATCTATAGCAATGCTGTCATTTATCATCACTGTAAGGTCGGTAGTAATTGTATTCTTCATGCCGGTTGCGTTATAGGTGCAGATGGCTTTGGCTTTGCTCCTTCGAAGGATGGATATGACAAAATTCCTCAGATTGGTATTGTTACAATTGAGGATAACGTGGAAATCGGTGCTAATACCTGCGTTGACCGCTCCACAATGGGAAGCACATTCGTAAGAAAAGGTGTAAAACTCGACAACCTCGTTCAGATAGCTCACAATACTGATATTGGAGAAAATACAGTAATGTCTGCACAAGTTGGTATTGCAGGAAGTACAAAAGTAGGAGAATGGTGTATGTTTGGAGGTCAGGTTGGTCTTGCTGGACATATCAAAATTGGTGATCGCGTGATGCTCGGTGCTCAGAGTGGAGTACCAGGAAGCATAAAGGATGGAGAGCAACTTATCGGTACTCCTCCAATGCCAATGAAGCAATTTTTCCGCTCTCAGGCTATTATGCGTCGTCTTCCAGATATGTATCGTGAGATGGATGCTCTTAAAAAGCAAATTGCTGAATTGCAGTCTAAGCTTAACGAAAGATAGTAATCTCTGAATATCTTGAGTGTTTTCGATTAGAAAAAGATAAGAAAATGCAACCTTTATTCTTGGTTAGGTCTTGTTGTTCCGTTGTTTCATAATGAAATATGTGCCATGCTATATGTAAATTAGCATTGCCCTTATATTTTGATAGAAAATTATGACGGGATAATTCTATGCTCAATCAGTATAAGTGATCCTATAAAAGATAAAAGGTGCTTTCTATTGCAAATAAATATAATAATAAAATAATACAATGTTAAAGCAGCAAACATTAAAGGGAAGTTTCTCGCTTTGCGGTAAAGGACTTCATACAGGACTCAGCCTTACGGTAACTTTCAATCCTGCGGCTGAGAATACTGGTTATAAGATTCAGCGCATAGATGTAGATGGAATGCCCGTTATTGATGCAGTGGCTGAGAATGTTATTGATACCCAGCGCGGAACTGTTATTGGAAAAGGTGATGTTCGCATCTCAACTGTTGAGCATGGTCTTGCCGCACTCTATGCTCTTGGTATAGACAACTGCCTTATTCAGGTCAATGGACCTGAATTCCCGATTCTTGACGGTTCTGCAATAATGTACGTTGACAAGATTAATGAGGTTGGTATCGTAGAGCAAAACGCACCCAAAGACTATTATATTATACGTAACAAGATTGAGGTGAAAGACGAAAAAACTGGTTCCTGCATCACAATCCTGCCTGACGACCAGTTCAGCATTACAGCAATGTGCTCGTTCCAGTCTAAATTCATCAACTCCCAGTTTGCTACTATAGATGATGTAATGGACTTCCCGAAGGAAATTGCACCTGCTCGTACATTCGTCTTTGTGCGTGATATTATCCCTCTTCTCCAGGCAAACCTTATTAAAGGTGGTGACCTCGATAACGCTATTGTTATCTATGAGGTGGAGCAACCTCAAGAAAAACTTGATGAACTTGCAGATTATCTCAAGGTTCAGCGCCTTAATGCAAGCAAACTTGGCTATATTCAGCACAAGCCTATAGTATGGGAAAACGAATGTACCCGTCACAAACTTCTTGATGTTATCGGTGATATGGCTCTGATAGGTAAGCCTATCAAGGGACGCATTATAGCAACTCGTCCTGGTCATACTATAAATAATAAGTTTGCACGTCAGATGCGTAAGGAAATACGCAAGCATGAAGTACAGGCTCCTATTTATGACCCAAATGCAGAGCCGGTTCTTGATAATAAACGTATCAGGGAGCTTCTTCCTCATCGTTACCCAATGCAGCTTGTAGATAAGGTTGTTGCAATTGGTGCCACAAGTATTGTTGGAATCAAGAATGTTACAAGCAATGAGCCTTTCTTCCAGGGACATTTCCCTAATGAGCCGGTAATGCCTGGAGTTCTTCAGGTAGAGGCAATGGCGCAATGTGGCGGACTTATCGTACTGAATACCATGGAAGATCCAGAGAAATACACTGCTTATTTCATAAAGATTGATGGCGTGAAGTTCCGTAAGAAAGTAGTTCCGGGTGATACTCTTGTCTTTAAGGTAAATCTCCTTGGGCCTGTTCGTCATGGCATTTCCACTCTGCATGGCTATGCTTTCGTAGGAGACGACTTGGTTTGTGAAGCTACTTACGCTTGTCAAATAATAAAAACCGAAGAATAATCCTTCAAATCACTTGGTTATTGGCATCCATTGTCCTTGATTTGTGTAGGCGTTTGCCTTTTCAATATTATGAAGTGAGATGGTAAATGCTAAACAATATAACTGAGTGATTTTGATAAAATAAAAAATAAGAATTATGAATCAGATAAGTCCAATGGCATTTGTCCATCCTGATGCGAAATTGGGAGACAACAACATAATAGGTCCTTTCTGTTATATTGATGCTGATGTGGTAATTGGAGACAATAATGTCTTTCAGAATAGTGTTACCTTGAATCAAGGAACACGTCTCGGCTCGGGTAATGAAATTTTTCCAGGAGCAAGTATTTCTACAAAACCGCAGGATTTGAAATTCAAAGGAGAGATTACAACATGTGAAATTGGAGATAATAACTCCATCCGTGAGAATGTAACAATCTCTCGTGGTACGGCGTCAAAAGGAACAACTAAGGTAGGCAGTAACAATCTCCTTATGGAAAATATGCATATCGCTCACGATTGTGTGATAGGCAGTAACTGCATCATAGGCAATTCTACGAAGTTTGCTGGTGAAGTAGTCGTTGATGACTGTGCAATAGTCTCAGGTTCTGTTCTTGTTCATCAGTTCTGTCATATTGGTGGTTACGTTATGATACAGGGCGGTAGTCGTACAAGTCAGGATATTCCTCCTTTTGTAATTGCAGGTAAAGAGCCAATCAAATATGCAGGTCTCAATCTTATAGGTCTTCGTCGTCGCGGTTTCTCTTTGGAGACAATAGAACTTATTAGAAAGGCCTATGACATACTTTACTCGAAGGGTATCCTAAAGGAAGGTATAGCAGAAATTATGGCAACGCTTCCAATGACAAAGGAGATAGAATACATCATCGATTTCGTAGAGACTGCACAACGCGGTATAATCCGATAGTTTCTAAATGAAGCAACTTATTGTAATTACAGGTCCGACGGGAGTTGGCAAGACTGAACTGTGTCTTCAGATTGCAGAGCATTATGGTATTGATATCATAAATGCCGACTCCCGTCAGATTTTTTCGGAAATACCAATAGGTACTGCCGCACCTTCTGTCGAGCAAATGGAGAGGGTGCGGCATTACTTTGTCGGCAATCATCATGTTGGCGATTATTATTCTGCTTCTTTATTTGAGCAGGAAGTGCTTCAACTGATTGAGAAATCTGATAAGAATCTCCATCTTTTGACAGGCGGATCTATGATGTATATTGATGCTGTCTGTAATGGTATTGACGATATTCCTACTGTTAGAGATGATATCCGTGAAATGATGAAGCGGAAATTCGCGGAAGAAGGGCTCGATTCCCTCCTCGATGAATTGAAACGACTCGATCCGTTACATTATGAAGTAGTTGATAGAAAGAATCCACGACGTATCATTCATGCCCTTGAAATTTGTTACCAAACAGGTAATACATATTCGTCATATAGAGTAGGAGAGAAGAAAATACGACCATTTAGAATTATTAAAATTGGATTGAACAGAGACAGAGATGAGCTATATGAGCGCATAAATGCTCGCGTTCTCGAAATGATGGAGCAAGGTCTTGAGGAAGAAGCCAGGAAAATGTTGCCTTTTAGAACAGATAATTCACTGAATACTGTAGGTTATAAGGAACTGTTTCAGTATTTTGATGGGATAATTCCTTATGAAGAAGCTGTGAGGCAGATTCAAAGTAATACTCGACGTTATGCAAGAAAACAGCTTACTTGGTACAAGCGTGATGCAGAAATGGTGTGGTTTCATCCCGAAAATATTAAAGAAATCATAAAATATATCGATTCGCAATTGTAGATTGCGCTCTTTTTATTACCTTTGTAACTTAAATGAGAATATTTATTGAAGTTATAATGTATAAATAAAATGGGGAATCCCTTTTGGAGTAATATGAAAATCATTAAGAAATTCTTCAATTACATCTCTGGAAAATGGAGTGTTTTCTGGGCATGGTACAAATCATTGTATGTAGGACGTAAATGGTATGTCAAGACTACAGCAGTCATTGGCACTCTTATCGTTTCTTTTTTCCTATATCTTGGTGCTGTAGATATGAATTTATTCTGGCTCTTTGGTAAGTCTCCAGGATGGATTGATATCAGTGAGCATAAGACAAATGAGGCAAGTGAACTTTATTCTGCAGATGGCGTATTGCTCGGAAAATATTTTAACCAGAATAGAACACCGGTGAAATATGAAGATGTCAATCCGATGTTCTGGCGTGCTCTTATAGATACTGAGGATGAAAGATTTTATGATCACTGGGGTATAGACCCTCTTGGAATACTGGGAGCTGCAAAGGATGCGGCTACAGGTCGTGGCGGTCGTGGCGCATCTACCATTACTCAGCAGTTGGCAAAGAACATGTTCCGAGTACGTACTAAGTATAGTACTGGACTTATCGGTAAGATTCCTGGAGTCAAAATGCTGATTATGAAGACTAAGGAGTGGATTACTGCAGTAAAATTTGAGCTTTATTTCTCATATACAGAAGGACGAGACAACGGAAAGAAAGAAATATTGACACAATATGCCAATACTGTGGATTTTGGTCATAATGCCTATGGAATCAAGACTGCAGCTAAAACATATTTCAATACTACTCCTGATAAGTTGACAACTGACCAGTGTGCCATTCTTGTTGGAATGTTGAAGGCCACTACATACTACAATCCTATTTCTCATCCAGAAAACTGCATTCAACGCCGTAATGTAGTCCTTGATAATATGCGCTTGCATGGGGATCTTTCACAAGAAGATTACAATTCCCTTAAAGAGGTAGCAATTGATGTTTCTGAGTTTAAAGTAGAAGACAATTATGATGGTCAGGCCAAGTATTTCCGTGAGGCTGTGGCTAAATATCTTTCATCTTGGTGTGAAGAAACTGGAAATGATCTTTACACTTCAGGGTTGAAGATTTATACTACAGTGGATTCGAGAATGCAGAAATATGCGGAACAAGCTGTTATAAAACAGATGCGACAGGTGCAGAGAAATTTCCGTAACCATTGGGGAAATGAAAACCCTTGGCAAGATGAAAGACATCAGGAAATAGCAGGCTTTATCGAAGATATTGCAAAAAAACAAAATGTTTACAAGCAGTTGCAGTCCAAATTTCCCGACCAGCCTGACTCTATAACCTATTATCTCAACAAGCCTCACAAGGTAAAGCTTTTCGATTACGAGAAGGGTGAGATAGAAATGGAAATGTCAACTATGGACTCCATACGCTATATGGTACGTTTCATGCATTGCGCCTTTGTCGCTATGGAGCCTGAAACGTCTCATGTTAAGGCATGGGTGGGCGACATAGATTTCAATCATTGGAAATATGATAAGGTGACAGCGCAACGACAGCCAGGATCTACATTCAAACTCTTCGTTTATACAGAAGCTATGGAACAAGGTCTGACTCCATGTGACAAACGAAGAGATGAATATTTTTCTATGCAAGTATGGGACAAGGCTAAGAAAAAAGAGGTTACATGGTCTCCTACAAATGCAAATGGAACTTTTAGTAACGATTCAATGCCTCTGAGAGCTGCATTTGCCCGTAGTATAAACTCCGTTGCAGTGCGTCTTGGTCAAGAAATGGGAATTAAGAATATCATTGAAACTGCGCATGCAATGGGTATAAAGAGCCCTCTTGATGATGCACCTTCTCTTGCACTTGGCTCCAGTGATGTAAACCTTCTGGAATTGGCAAATGCCTATAGTACAGTTGCAAATTATGGTAAGGCTCATGATGAAGCAATTCTTGTTACGAAAATTCTTGACAGAGATGGTAATGAGATTTATGTAGCTCCAACCGAACAGAAGCAGGCCATAAGTCTGAAGGCTGCTTTCTTTATGCAGAAATTACTTCAGGCTGGTATGCGTGATGCTGGAGGAACCTCCCAGAGCCTTTGGGGATATGTAGGAGATTTTCGTGATACAGAATTTGGTGGTAAGACTGGAACCTCAAACAATCACTCTGATGCATGGTTTATGGGAGTTAGTCCGCATCTTGTCGTAGGAGCATGGGTTGGAGGAGAATACCGATGTATTCATTTCCGCACAGGGGCTTTAGGACAAGGTTCACGTACGGCTCTGCCTATTTGCGGATATTTCTTGCAGTCTGTATTGGCAGACCCGGCTTTTGAAAAATACCGCGGTAAGTTCCAGAAACCTAATGGTATTGATGTAGATATGTCAATGTATGAATGTCAATATAAAAGTGCACGCCGTGATACTGCTGCTGTGGATTCTGTTGAAACAGTTGATGCATTGATATTGATTGATGAAAATGGAAATCCGATTCATCACAAAGTGTCGCCAGCTTCTGTTTTAGATGAGAAGAAAGAAGAAGGCGAAGAAGTGACTTTGGATAACCTATAGTAATTATTTAGCAAGTGCTTATTGATTTTGCTTAAAAGAATCAATAAGCACTTGCGTGTCTTTATATTCTTATTTTATTAATAATTTTGAATAATCAAATCAGGTCAGCTTTGTTTCAGTCCGATTCCCTAATCGGATGACATTCTGCTATTTTACACAAAAGTAAAGCAAGATTATTTATAGTTTTGCATTTGTAACAATTTGATACAAAGCAATCTGATATTCACTCAGAACCCAACAGATATTGTTATCTATGATACGTAATAGCAAAGATAATGAAGTAGGAAAGACTGCTAAGAAAACGAAACGTAAGAGAGCAAAGGTTGTGACACCTAAGCTGAATAATATCTATAAGCCTTCTGGAATGTCATTGACAGAATGGCAGATAGCATTACGACAGCAGCAAGCTGCAAAGGAAACATTCGCTATAAAGATGGTGGATGAGAAATATAGTTGTGGCGAGTTTTGTGTTGGTAACGCCATTACAGGAAATGATTATAAGGTCGTATATCGTGGAAAGGATAGCATCTGGAATTACTGCTCATGCTTTGATTTCAAAACTTCACAACTTGGCACCTGTAAGCATCTTGAGGCTGTGAAACAGTGGATGAAGAAGAAAAGGAAAAAGGTTCTGTGGTCTGCACCAGATTATTCGTCTGTGTATATTGACTACAAAGGACCTCGGACTGTGAAATTGCGTATCGGGAATAACAATCGAGAAGAGATTAAACGTCTTGCGAATGATTTCTTCGATGAAACTGGCAATATACTTCCTTCTGCTTATACGAAATTTGAAGTTTTCATTCAGGCAGCAAAGGCTATTGATCCGGAATTTCGTTGCTATGGTGATGCATTGGACTTTATTATAGATGAGCGTGGAAAGGAAAAACGTCGTCTGCTCATTGATAGAAATTATTCAGACAAGATACTTGATAGTATGCTTACCGTACGTCTTTATCCGTACCAAAAGGAGGGAATACGTTTTGCTGTGAAGGCAGGTAAAGCAATCATTGCAGATGAGATGGGATTGGGAAAAACGATACAGGCTATCGCCTCTGCAGAAATATTCCTTAGAGAGGGTATGGCAGAGAGTGTGCTTATCGTGTGTCCTACATCGCTGAAATATCAGTGGAAAAAGGAAATTGAAAGATTTACTGGAGGAGAGAGGGTAGAGGATGTTGAAGAATATATAGAAAATGGTCGTTTATGCCCGAAGGTTATTGTGGTGGAGGGCAATCCAGTAAAACGTTCTGCGTTGTATAAGTGTCGTGCTCCTTATAAGATAGTTTCATATCATGCTATGTGCAATGACATAAAACTGCATGGGAAACTTGTTACTGATATATTGATAATGGACGAAATCCAACGTCTGAAGAATTGGGACACTCTTATCTCCCGAGCTGCGCGAAAGATAGAGTCTCGGTATTCGGTGTTGTTGTCTGGCACACCAATGGAGAATAAGTTGGAGGAATTGTATGCAAATATGGAGTTGGTGGATCAGTTTTGCCTCGGACCGTATTACAAATTTCGCGATGAACATATTCTGTTAGATCCTGATACCGGAGCTATTGTAGGTTACAAGAATCTCAATTCAGTAGGAGAGGCTATACGCCACCGCTTGCTGAGAAGAACAAAGAAGGGAGTGCAACTGCAACTGCCAAAACGGCACGACCAATATATTCTTGTTCCTATGACATCAAATCAGGCAAGTATGCATGCGGAGTTCAAGTGGGACCTCTCTATCATTCTGAAGAGGTATCAGAAGTACCATTATATCTCTGAACAAGATAGAAAGAAAATACTTCTATTGCTTGCGCAGATGCGTATGGTGGCAGATAGTACCTTTATTCTTGACCAGAATCTGAATAATCGTCATGATGTAAAGATTGCAGAAGCATTAAATCTTCTTGAAAATGTATTCGAAAGCGGTGACGAGAAGGTTGTTGTCTTTAGTGAATGGGAGCGTATGACGCGTCTCATAGCTATGGAATTGGATAAGCGTGGCATACGTTATGAGTATCTTAATGGTAAGGTCCCGTCCAAGATGCGAGGACAGTTGGTCGAGAATTTCACAACACTTCCAGAGAGTCGTGTGTTCATTTCGACAGATGCGGGTTCCACAGGACTCAATCTCCAGGTGGCAAGCACCATAATCAATCTTGACTTGCCATGGAACCCTGCGGTATTGGAGCAGCGCATAGCGCGTATATTCCGTATAGGACAGGAGAAGCCTGTGCAGATTATCAACCTTGTGTCTAAAGATTCAATAGAAGAGGGTATGATTGGCAAACTGCGATTCAAGAAAGATATGTTTGAAGGAGTACTTGATGGTGGAGCTGATACTGTATTTGTTGATGAGAATAAGTTCAAAAAACTTATGGACGATATTTCGGAGGTGATGACCGAGACGCCAGAAATACCAGAAGTGGAGTATGTAGATGAGGAAGTGAGTCTATCCTCGGATGAAGGCCCAGTTCATGCCGAAACAGCTTCTACTACAACAAGTTCTACACAGAAGTCCCCTGTAACGAGTCTTATATCAGACGAGGTTGTGCATAAACCACATTCATCTTCTGTCTCTTGTGAACCGAAGCAACTTATTAGTCAGGGAGTATCCTTCTTTAGTGGTCTTGCAGAGATATTGAAGTCTCCTGAGGCTACTCAACAGCTTATCGACAATATCGTTGATGTAGATGAAGAAACTGGTGAGGCAAATATCAAGATTCCTGTGGCAAGTAAGGAAACTGTGATGCAGATGTTCTCGCTCTTCAGTAAACTTATGGGGCAGTAAGATATTCCTAAAGCCTATAGTTAAAGGGTGGTTCTTATAAATTAGCTTTGTTATATTTCGAGGCTATTTTCGAGGTCAAAGTGTAAGTGAACGAAGTAGTTATGCGGTGTATGACGACAGAACGAACTTGCGCTTTGAGCCGAAAAGAGTCCGAAAGATAACAAAATGTCATTATTCTAATTAAGTTCTATCTGACGGTGGTAATTTATAGAACTACCATAAAGAAAAAAGCCTCTCTAAACAGAGAGGCTTACCATAGAAATTGGAGCCGATAACGAGACTCGAACTCGTGACCCACGCATTACGAATGCGTTGCTCTACCAACTGAGCCATATCGGCTTGATTTGGAGAAAACATGATGTTTTCGTAAAACCGTTTGCAAAGTTACAAAATTATTTTCAATTCTCTGCATAAAAAGTCATAAAAAGTGAGTGAAGAACTCTTTTTTTTTTGTTGTTCATTATAATATATGGCTTGGCAGAAAGAAATACGAATGAATAATAATAAGGTGGTCAGAATTATTAAGAAGAGTAATTCTGACCACCTTTTTGAGTGTCTTATAGCACATTGTTATTATTTATCATATTCCAAGACACCAGAACGTTCCTTATTATCTAATTCCACATCTTGGAAATTGTGTTTCTTTCCATACGAAATGCGATAACTACAACCTAAAGTAAACATATTCGTAGAAATACGTGGGCTATATTGGTGTGAATTCTTGGCGCACCCGACAAACCCTGTGGGGGGCTGTGCAGATGCTAACCCAAAAACATGTTGCCAAACGATACATAATTT
>CAKQPF010000056.1 GCA_934256705.1 uncultured Prevotella sp. | reverse complement strand
TCAGAGGACGATTACTCATTTAGAGCAAGTTGCAGAGCCAAAAACGTGATTTTGAGTTTTTATCGGACAGCAATAATCTATAAAAAAAATTATTTGCGAATTATAGCCGAAAAGTTGTGAAGATATGTTAAATATGCTCCTGTTACAGTTCAATTTACTTCTAAAGTCAGTCCGTAATCGAAGGAAAGCACCTCCAAGGAGTGACTGGTTAAGGCTTCTGTAAAAGCATAGCTATTAGACAGTAAAAGCATAGTTATTGGACAGTAAAAGCATAGTTATTGGACAGTGAAAGCATAGTTATTGGACAGTGAAAGCATAGTTATTGGTCGGTGAAAGCATAGTTATTGTAATGTAAGAGCTATGCTTATCTGACTTTATCAAAATGCTACTCACCCATACAAGCATGCCAAAGGGAATATCGAGCTTCGGGATTGATAGTCTGAAGATGATGAAAGAGGTCTGTCATGGTGGCACGATTGGTCTGTTCCTCGTATGGGCATAGTCGTTTTTGCTTATGGAAGCCTTCTTGCTCGGCTACAGCTTTGATGTCGGCTTCGTGGGCAAGGCATAGGGGGCGGATAATCTGGAGATGGTAATGATTCATCTGCATGAGCGGACGCATGGTCTCTGCTTTGCCTTCGAAGGTGATATTCATCAGATAGGTAATGATGAAGTCGTCGTTATGATGCCCGAGGGCTATCTTATTGAAGCCTTTTTCCTGCGCAAAAAGGAAGAGGGCTTTTCGCCTGTTCCATGCACAGAGGAAGCATCTCGTCTTTCGCTGGTCGGTGCTCTCATCGAATGAGGTATGTATGATGTGCAGGGGCATCTGGAGCTGGTCACTGAACTGCTGTAGATATGTGCAGTCGGTCTCGTAGGGTATATTGTCCATTATGACATGCGCTGCTTCCACCTCTATGTGTGGACGGAAGATTCTGGCACGTTCAGCCATGAGGCGTGCAAGCATCAGTGAGTCTTTGCCACCTGATAAAGCGATAAGAATACGATCCCCATCTTTAAGGAGACCGTATTCCGTCGTTGCTTTCTTGAAGTGCTTTCTTATTCTGTTTAGCATTGAGAGTGATTTATTAGATAGGGTGTCCAGTTCTGTGTTCCTATTTTTAGTATCAAAAACAGTATAATAACCATCTAAGCCATTGATAATCATTCACTAAGTAAACTATAATCTTGTGCGAATCTACATCAGTTTTTTTGATAGCAAAAATTGCCTTGCATTTTGCACTTAGTTTATTGATTCTTAATACTTTAAGTTGCTAAAACGTAATCAAAAACTAGAACATGGAACTGGACACCCTATTTATTAGAAGGTAATAGGGAATAGGTAATAGTGAATAGGAGAATACACTTGCCACTCATGGTTTCCGCTATGGGATAAACACGAGCAGATTAACGTAATCTCCTATTACCTATTACTTATTACTTATTACCTACATATTCTTCGAGCAGGAGCACCCTACTTGCCCAATCATTTTTCTTGCTATACTCCACATCGTGGGTGTATGGCATTTCGAGGCCATTCTGCATGAGGAAAGCGCCTGAGTAGGTCTTGCCTTCGCAAGGGAGGGGCTTGAGATCGATGCGATTGAGCTCATGCACTGTGTACATACGGTCGGCATCCAGTCCTGCCATCTTTACGCGCGGGATATGCTGATTCTTGAATGTCTCCAGTTTCCACCAGAAGAAGACCGCCTTCTGCTTGTCGGCTGAGACATACATCTCTGACGCCATGTTGTCGCCTTTGTAAGGGGAGTGGAGACGGTAGAGGTCACCAAACTGGATTACGGGGCGCACCTTCTTATATTCGGAGATGACTTGACGACAGAATGCTTTCTCTTCGTCAGTCATATTCTTGGGCTGTATCTCCATTCCAAGTCTGCCCGACATTGCTACATCACAGCGCAGCTTGAGCGACGTAGTGCGGAAAACGGCATGATTTGGCACGGCAGAGATATGGCTCGCCATTGCTATGGCTGGGAAGAAATAACTGGTGCCCCACTGCATGAAGATACGCTGAAGGGCGTCGGTATTGTCGCTTACCCAAAACTCATCAAAGTAAGGGAGCAGTCCGTAGTTTGCTCGTCCTCCGCCGGAAGCGCAGTCCTGTATTACCACGTCAGGATACTTTGCCCTGATTCGCTCCAATACCTTTATCAATCCCTGATGGTAAGCGATGTAGAGATGGCTCTGGTCATTCTTTGAGAGATACTGGCTGCCATGGTTCATTATCGGTGCATTGGCATCCCATTTGATGTATGCTATCTCCGGGAATCTGGTGAGAAGATTATCCACGATGGAGAACACAAAGTCCTGAACCTTAGGATTAGAGAGATCGAGCACCACCTGAGTGCCTCCACGTCCCATGACAGGGTCGCGCTGAGGAGCCTTTATGATCCAGTCGGGATGCTTCTCATACAGTTCGGAAGTGATGTTTGCCATTTCCGGTTCGATCCATATACCGAATCTGACACTGTTTTTCTTAGCGTCAGCGATGAGTCTTTCTATGCCTTCAGGGAGCTTTTTCTTGTCCACTACCCAGTCGCCGAGTCCAGCATTGTCAGTAAGTCGAGGATATTTTTCACCGAACCATCCGTCGTCCATCACGAAGAGTTCACCTCCCATCGACTTTATGTCGCGCATCATCTGCTCCATGCCTTCATGATTGATGTCGAAATAGACACCTTCCCATGAGTTGAGTAGAATCATCCTCTCCTTGTCAGCATGTCGAAGCATATACTTCCGTGCCCATGAATGGAAGGTCTGGCTCACTCCGTTGGTGCCGCAGACAGAATAGGTGTAGGCACTTCGTGGCGTGGTGAAGGTCTCGCCTTTGCGCAGATGATACTCGGAATTGTCGGGATTTATGCCAGCAAAATAGTAGTGATAATCGGAATCATCGGTGTCAATGGAAATGCGATAGTTGCCACTGTAGCACAAAGCGGCACCGATAACATCGCCTGAGTTCTCCCTTGCCGGACCATCAAGCGAGAGCATTATCTCGTTTCGATTAGCCGTGGCATTGCGAAGTCCGTCCTTATCCTTGATCTCCAGCAGTCCGTTTTGCAGTTTCTGCTCAAAGAGCTGCGCCTCGCTTGCCCATGAACCGTGGAAATGAGTGCAATAGACATCATTGCGGCGGACAGGGAGAAGGGGGTTGTAAAACTGCGTAAGCGTCACGGTCTGCTTCTCTCCATTGGTGATGTCGGTCCATGACTCTATCATGTCCACGTCGTTATAGGCGAGATAATAGAGGTTTACGGTGACTGGATAGACAGAGTCCTTGAGTCTGACGGTAAGGAGGTTGCCTTTGCGAGGATTGCCATTAGGTGCCTTGTCGGTGATGGCAGTGACCTTATAGTCCTCAACGATGAGATTGGTGGAGAGGTTTCCATCGCTATGGCGCATGGCAAGGCAGGTTTCGCTCTGCGTATGCGTAGCTCCGTAAGCGGGATAGAGGTCTGCCCTACTCCAATTATCATCATTGGGACGGTCGAGATTAGCCATATCCGCATCGGCGATGGAAGGGCCATAATAGAGGAATTGCGGTTCGGATCCTTTGTTTATGTCAAGCACCATCGCGGTACGAGGAGTGGAAAGTCTTACTTTCTCGGCTTGGATAGGCAAGCCAAAGAGCAACAAGGCGGCTGATATGGATAGGAATTTGGACATTGTGGATATGATTTTTTCTGATTGATGGAAAGGATGTAGAGGATGGGAATTGCCCGGTAACGCGGGCAACACAGTGGCGGTATTCCCTATGATCTATCACTTGATGTGCGCAGTAAGGAAGGTTGCGTTACCAAAGATATAGAGGACATTCTCGGAAGCAGGCACGAGGAGGGTCTCACCCTGTCTGACCTTTATGCCATTGATATTGGCTTCGCCCCAAAGGCACACCACTACGACGAAGGAATCACAATGGAAATCAATCTGCTGTGCCACCTGCACCACCACTCTATGCACCACGAAATATGGGCAGTTGATGAGCTGGGAGGTAGGTTGGGTGGAGTCATAGCTGGTGCGATATTCGGGCCACGCCTGATAATCGATGGCATCCTTCGCCTGCTCGATGTGCAGTTCGCGAGGCTTTCCGTGCGCATCGACTCTGCCGAAATCATAGACACGATAGGTGATATCGGACGACTGCTGGATTTCCGTGAGGAAACATCCGGCACCGATAGCGTGGAGACGACCGGCAGGAAGGAAGAAGAGGTCGCCCTGATGAGCCTCATGGGTGGCAATGACATCCTGCATAGGCGAACGTCCATTGACAGGTTCGGCAGTGGCAAGTTGCTCATATTCATCAGGAGTGATGGACTCTTTCAGTCCGGCATATATCTTACTGCCCACATCGCTCTTGATGATGTACCACATCTCTGTCTTTCCGGCACATCCGTGACGCTCCATGGCGAGCTTGTCATCAGGATGCACCTGCACGGAGAGGTCCTGACGGGAGTCGATGAACTTCACGAGAAGCGGAAACTTATTTCCGAATTTCTTATATACCTTGTTGCCCACGAGGAGACCTTTGTACTTGTCTATCAGTTGGGTGAGCGTCATTCCCACATCGACATCATCGATGATGCCACGTTCGATTGCCACGCTTTCATGTCCTGGCACGCCGGATATTTCCCAGCTCTCGCCTATATTAGGCTGAGCCGTATATATACCTTTGAATGGGGCTATCTGATAGCCTCCCCATAATGTCGTCTTGAGATACGGATCAAATTTGTAGGGTTTCATATTTTATAATGAAGAATGAAGAGTGAAGAGTGAAGAATGGGAGTAACACTTCTTTAGTGAAAAGTGAAGAGTGAAAAATCGCGCTGACGCGGTTGGGAGGTAATGGGGAATAGAGAATGGGTAATAGGAGATTACGTTAATCTGCTTGCGATTATCACATAGCTGAAACCATGAGTGGGAAGTGTATTCTCCTATTCCCTATTACCTATTACCTATTACCTTCTATCTTTCTATCAATTCCAGGCACATACGGCTGTTATGATAAGGACATTTCCAGAAGCCAGCATGGTCATCCTTGCGATTGATGTGACGCTCGGGGTCGCGACTCCAGTACCATTCTCCCAGTTCGTGGTCGATGAGGTTGTCCTTGATGTACTGCCAGCAGTGGAGGGCTTTCTGCAATGCAGACTCATCATGGAAATACTGATAGATATTATAAAATCCCACCACTGTCTCTGCCTGCACCCACCAATGACGATCAGCATCCACATAACCAGTGTCGAGGTTGGCTTCATGAGTCATCGAACCATCGGCATTGAGACCTTTCTCAGATGCTTTAGCCACTTTCTGGACTATCGGTTCCACCTTGGCAAGAACCTCCTTATCACCCAATACGAGCGCAGCCTCGTGCATCAACCATGAGCATTCTATGTCGTGACCATAGCTTTCCAGCCATCCCGCTCCCCTTGTCCAGTCATTTTCAAAGAAGAGATCGAGATGATAAGTCGCAGGATTGAGAATCTTGTCGCAGAAGATACTGATCAGATTGCGGAGCGATTTCTCCACTTTCTCCTGCCATTCACGTAGGAAAGCCTTCTTTTCATCCGAAATCTTGACGACATCCTGCTCTGCCAGTTCCTTGAAGCAACGATAGAGATTGGTGTATGGCTCTATGATATGAAGGTGGGTGTTCTGCGACTTCGGATAATTGGCATCAAGTTCGGACAGGCGCATATCAGCAATCTCGCCCCACTCTCTGGTGCAAGCCTCAATATATCCATTGTATTCCCTATCGAGAGAATGAGTTTCGATAGAGTCATAGAGCGCCATGCATGCTTGGAGAGCTTCCTCATCGCCTGTGGCACGCACATATTCAGAGAGTCCATAGATGGCGAAACCAATGGCATAGAATTGCTTTTTGGTATCTACAGGGTTACCCTTATAGTCGAGTTCCCAATATATTCCTCCATATTCAGGGTCAATGAAATGATGGAGGATATAGTCTTTAGCTCGCGTAGCAGCTTCGAGATACTCAGGATGCCCCAGCACCCTGTAAGCGGCAGAGAAGCTCCAGAGTATTCTCGCATTGAGAATACCGCCCTTGTTCGCCTCTCTTATCAAAGTGCCATCGCCTTTCATCTGACCATAGAAGCCACCATTCTCCTTGTCCTGCATCTTCAGCCAGAAGGGCAGAATATTCTCAGTGACGGTCTCAAGGACTTCCTGTTTCAGTATTTTCACTTGATTATTCATATCTATCATTGGGATTTATAATAGTCGTTGGAATGCCTGTCGGTTACTTCTTCAGCGGGAACCTGTAAGCGAGCCATCCCATGATGAGGGCAACAGCAGCCGGGAAGAGGGAGAACATCGCCCATACCATCGTCTTTACAGACTCTTCATCGGTGATGGTGACGATGGTCTCGCCAGTTATCATATCAGTGGTGGATACAAGACCAGCCATGCCGAGCAATGCAGCAATGAGCGAACCGGATATTGCTCCGCCGAATTTCTGCGCCATAGTGCCGGAAGAGAAGATAAGTCCGGTGGAGGAATTGCCAAATTTCTCTGTAGCGAAATCAGCCACATCAGCATACATAGACCACAGGAGCGGGGAGTAGAGTCCGGCTCCTACAGACGTGAGAATGGAGACGCCTATCATCACCCAGATATATGAAGCGTCCATCGGAATGAGGAAGAAGAGCACCGAAGTGGCAAAGCAAATGACAGACGACCACACGAAAGCGAGACGCTTGGAACCCACCCAGCGAGTGAAGGCAGGCGAGAGGGCGCCGAAGAGCATACAAGTCACTTCGCCTATAGCCATAAAGACCGTGAAATTTATAATCAATTTGCCGAGAGTCACATCGCCTCCGATGCAGTAAGTGAACATATATCCTGCCACAGCATAGCGGAAACCGTTGAAGAAATTGGTGCAGACAGCGACCGAGGTGATATAAATCCACGGTTTGTTCCTGAAGAGGTCACCAAACTGCTTGAAGGAGAATTTCTCCGCTCTCTTTGGCTTGATGCGCTCTTTGGTAAGAAGTCCGCAAGCCATCGTCATGATACAGGCAAGCAAGCCGAACGATGCACCGAGCACGGCATACTGATGCTGTGCGCTTTCTCCCACCATCTGCTGGAGATATGGGAACGAAAGCAGCGTGACAAAGCCCATGGCATAGGCTCCCACCATGCGATAAGAAGAGAACTGATTCTTCTCATCATCATCCTCTGTCATCACTCCGAGCAGTGAGCCATACGGCACATTGACCATAGTATAGACAGCCATCATCATGAGATAGAGGGTGTAAGCCCAGATACGCTTGCCCGTAGGACCGAAGTCGGGGGTGAAAAGCAGCAATGCAAAGATGAGTCCGAACGGTATTGCACCGAAGATAAGCCACGGACGATACGTTCCCCAACGGGACTGTGTACGGTCGGCAAGGCTTCCCATGAGCGGGTCGGTGACTACATCAAACATACGTGCAATAAGCATCAATGCCGCGGCATCGGCGAATGTGAGTCCGAAGACGTTGGTGAAAAACAGCGGGAAAGCCGTTGACATTATCTTCCATGTTATTCCGCCTGATGCGGCATCGCCTAAGGCGTAACCTATTTTTTCTTTTATACTTACCATGAGGTTAGTTCTTTTGATTTCTGGTTTAGGTAGGGGAATCGGGCGGCAACGCGCCCGACACAGTGGCTGTTGGGGTGGTGGTTGGTTTTCGGTTGTTGGCTGTTGGTATATTTGCGATTAGCGATTGACCGATGACCGATAACCGATAACCGACAACCAACAACCGATAACCGACAACCAACGACCAACAACCGACAACCCATTACACGTTCTTCTTGTTCTTTGCTATCAGAGCCTTGATGGCCTCTACAGAAGAAGCAGTGAAGAGTCCGTCTTCAGGAGTGTTCATACAATAGTCCACGAGTTTGTCAATAGTGGAGGTTGCCACGTGCATACGTGTGTCAGCAGAAGCATAATAGATGAGCACACGGTCATCGCCTCTATGCAGTCCGTCCTCATGTTCACCATCAGCAATCCATCCATTAGCGAATGCTACATTCATCACATCGCCGAGATATTCATCATTGTCTGGCACGAGGAAGAAGCCTCCTGGCTTTGCAATCGTTTTAGTAGGGTCCTCAAGACTTGTCATATAGAGATAAAGTACGTAGCGCAGTCCGTCAGCAGTGGCGCGAACGCCGTGTGCAAGATGCAGCCAACCGCGATCTGTCTTGATAGGATGAGGACCTTCACCATTCTTCACCTCAGTGATGGTGTGGTAATGACGTGCATTTATGATAGTCTCTTCCTTGACTTCAGCATGCTCTATGTCGTCTATCAAAGCCCAACCGATGCCACCTCCCGAACCAGTATCTATGAAACCATCCTGCGGACGTGTGTAGAAAGCATACTTGCCATCCACAAACTCAGGATGCAACACTACGTTTCTCTGCTGCGACTTGGTCTTGAGGTCAGGCAGACGGTACCACGTCTTGAAATCCTTGGTTCGAGCAATGCCTGCTGTGGCAGTGGCAGCACTGAGGTCTCCTGGCTTTGTGTCATCATGACGCTCAGCACAGAATACACCGTATATCCAGCCATCCTCATGA
Organism: uncultured Prevotella sp.; assembly: GCA_934256705.1. Classification (GTDB taxonomy): domain Bacteria; phylum Bacteroidota; class Bacteroidia; order Bacteroidales; family Bacteroidaceae; genus Prevotella. The sequence goes on along the minus strand of CAKQPF010000056.1, from coordinate 14,520 downwards.
GCTGTAACGCGCATATCATAGATATTGGTGGCAGGGATGACGTCATCAGGCATGGTGATGGGCTCTTCCCAGAATCGGAAATTGTCTATGCCGTTAGGGCTCTCAGCCACAGCGAAGAAGCTCTTTCTGTCAGCTCCCTCGACGCGAACCACGAGAAGATACTTTCCGTTCCACTTTATCGCGCCGCTGTTGAGAGTGGCATTGACCATGATGCGCTGCATGAGGTAAGGATTATCCTTTTCGCAGAAGTCATATTTCCACTCCAGCGGGGTGTGCTCCGCAGTGAGAACGGGGTTTACATACTTGTCATATATACCGTTTCCCCATTCCTTTTTCTGGTTGGGACGGGAGAGGAGTTGCTCGTGATGCTCTCTGAGAGCCTTTATTTTTTCTTGATAATTCATTGGATAATTATAGTGTCTTGTTATTATTTGCTTTTGTTTTGAGTTTATGTTTTTGCCGAAAAACTCACTATTATCGCATCCTCTTTATATCATTAACGAAGAGAAAGCGTTTTTGTTTTGCCCAAGCCTTGAAATCATCAGCAGTCTTTGCTGCCGGAGAAGCACCGAAATGGTCCTTGCTATAGTTTCGCCAAGGCAGGAAATAGCATACCGGATATTTCTCCACAAGGGGTTTGAAGACGCGCTGCCACCAGGTAGGGTCTGGCGAATTCTGATAGCCGCACTCGGTGAGAGCGATGAGTTTGCCACGTTCGGATGCTATTTTGGTGATGAGTTTGAGGTCAGCGTCCAGTTGCTTTATGAAGTCTTCCTCCGTGCCCCACTGGTAAGCATCCTCGCCAATGAGATCCACACGGTCGTCGCCAGGATAGCGCACGAGCCACTCTGCTTCGGTCCATGCTCCAGAAAGATTCGGAGAATACGACCATACGAGATAGTCCTTCAGCGTGGAAGAAGCAACAGGCACCGCATTGATGCAGTCTTGGGTATAGTTCCAAAGTGCATGAAACTCTTCATCAGAGCAGTTGTCCTGTCCCCACCAAAACCAAGAACCATTATTCTCATGCCAAGGGCGGAATATCAGAGGAATCTGATTACCCTTATTGTCTTTCAGCGAAAGGAGGAAATCAGACACTCTTTTCACCCATATATTATATAGCTCATGCTTTTTTCCGTCTGGAAGAATAGAGCGAACAGTATGCTTTGGGTTAGGCAACTGGCTAATCAAATCATTCTGTCTAAGTTTGCCGAGGGCATCGACAGCCTGATTGTAAGCCGTGGTGTCGCTCGCTATCCAAGCCGTAGAGCCGAGGAGAGGATTGCGAGGATGCCATGAGATGGTCACTATTCCGCCGCGTTCATGCTGTCGGATGATCTCTTGACGTATTCTTTCGAAAGGAACGGAGTCGAGATTCTTTGTGTCTGCCATTTCGATACCGCCGAGATCAAAGCCCATGACAGCGGGATAGTCGCCCACGAGATCGTAGGTGTCAGAGCGATTGAGGTCCCAGTCCCATGTGATGCCATAGAAAGTATCGTCCTGGTGTCCGTACATATAACCTTTCTTTTGTATCTTAACAAGACGCTGAATCAATTTCTGCCGAGGTGTTCGTTTCCCGGCAAAAGTGTTGATACAGACACAAAGAGATAGTACTGCCAAAGAAATAAAGGTAAGGAATTGTCTCATTGTTTAGTTGTTTTTTGAATAGTAGATGGTGCAAAAGGGTCGAAGACTCACACGAAACAAATAGGGTAAGTCGCTCGAAGAGCGGTGCCCGTCTCTGATTTATGAGTGCAAACTTGTCGAAGACTCGCACGAAATAAATAGGGTAAGTCGCTCGAAGAGCGGTGCCCGTCTCTGATTTATGAGTGCAAAGGTAGTATATTTCACCCATACTATCTTTGCTTTTTTTGTCATATTCTTGTACTTGCGACTAAGTCCCGTATTATTCTCATTTTGCTTGGTATTGACTCGCAGCCAACTAAAGAGCCAACAGCTATTATTTCACATCATCTCCCCTCAAGATATACAAACCATTAGTTTCTCGAAGAAATAGAGTGCGTGGAGAATTAGCAAACTTTGTGAAGTCAGAGGCTGCTGGATGACCTGGGAACGGTACAAAGAAATGGCCGGGCTGACGATTGTCATTCCTTCCGAAAAGGATGAAAGCGAACTTATGCTTGTCGAGTACAGGGAGAAGAACCTCAGTAAACCACGACTCATAAGGCACAGACTCGGCTCCTGTGGCAAAGATGGCGACGGGTTTGGAATATTCTTTGCCCATCTTTTCAAGGCTGGACAGTGACTCATCCAACTGCTTTGAATACACGCCCATGGTATCCTTGTCAGCAGACTTTGTCAAATCAAATTGCTCAATGCCGAGAATGTCAATGTTCTCCATCATCTCCTTGAGGTCAGAAGACTGCTTTCCTGACGCATCAGAGCGGGCGGAAAGCGGGGAAACAGTGTAAGCAACGAGAGCATTCACCACATCCTTATCCTCAAACCGTTCATGAAGGGTCTGCCAGAACTGCGCATTCAACCCGTTGGAGCAAGGTCGGAGAATGACAGGAACACGCACTCCGTAAGGCTCTTCAAGCGTATTGAGGAAGTCGCAGAGCCGGTCTATCTGGTCAGCGGATGGTGCTTTCTTTACGTACCACGAAAGGAGACAGACGCCACCACAGTCGTATTGCGCAAGGACTGCACGGCGAATGGCGTCGAATGAGATACCATAGATATTGGCTTCACTGCCCATTTCTATGCCTCCGATCTCAAAGCCCACGACAGCAGGCGACTCACTGCATACGCTCTTGATGTCGGATCGGGCACTGTCTCCCTCCCACCCTATGCCATAGAGCGTAGCATCCTGCTGACCGACGAGGAATCCTTTTGCGGCGATAGAGTCGAGATTGCACAGAAGAGCCTCAGTCCTCTTTGTCCTTCCGCTGTCAGCCAAGTCATCTTTTGCCTTGCCTTTGTTGCCGCAGGAAGCCATTATGAAGGCTGAAAAAATCAGTAAGAGAGTAAATTTATCTATTTTCATAAGAATACGAAAGAATCCCCATGATTATAAGAAACATACTTCTCATGGGGATTCATAAATAAACATTTTATTCAACAATCACATTGATGACATTACCTTTCTTGTCTCTCTCGAAGGTAATCTTCGGGGCTTTGTCCCAAACGGTAGCGTAGGTGTAGGACGCATCATTGCTTGTTGCGGCATTTACCATCATCGGAATGAGGTTTGCACCGTCACGCACGAAGTCGCCATTGTTGTGGTCGAAGTATCCATGACTCTCAGAAGCACCAGTCTTCTCATCGACAGAAGGTACGAGATTCATGTTATCCCAAAGCATTACAGGGATGCCAAACTTGTTTGCAGTGCGGCAATAGAACTCTAAATAATACTTGCGTACCGCATTCTGCCAAGGAAGCAAATGCTCAGAGCATCCGAACTCACCGATATAGACAGGGATATTGTTGTCTATGAACTTTGAACGAAGCTTATACATGGTCTCTATAAGAGCCTGCTCGGAAGTGGCATTGCCTGTAAGAGTATGACCCCAGATGCTGTCACTGGAAAGGCAGAAATTATATGGATCATAGCAGTGGACGCCTACCATCACCTTATTAGCCTCATCTTCAGGAAGCTTGAGCGCATCAATACCATCGATGCTTGCAGCATAAGTGGAGACTCCCACCCAGTGCTTTACAGCACCTTCATTGGCACGGATAGCATTGAGAGCCACCTGATTCCATTCATTCAGCAGATCGAGCTGGTCGTCAGTGGCCTTGGAAGCCGACCATTGGTCATTGTCGTGAACCTCATTGAATGTCTCGAAGATGAGTTTTTCACTGCGATTGCCCAGTTTCTGTGCCACCTGTGACCATACGGCAGTGATGAGTTTCTCGTTTTCCTCATTGACAGCAGCATTCTTTTGTGCAGCGCCAAGGGTGGTCTCGAAGGAATCATGATGGGTATTGACAATGACATTAAGTCCTGCACCGATAGCCCAATCCACATTCTGGGCAACCTCATCGAGATAAGCAGCGTCGATAACGCCGTCAGTCATGTGAGAAGTCCATGTGACAGGCATACGGACAGTCTTCACTCCGGCAGAGGAAAGACTGGTATAAAGAGACTGTGTAGGAGTAGCCTTGTCCCAATATCCCCACTCCATACTGCTGGTGTCGAAGTGATTGCCGAGGTTCCAGCCAAAGCCGAGTTGCTCAGTCATCTGCGTTGCCGTGTTGCTTGGGAGGGCAGGAAGATTCCATGTGAGGTCAATGTCTTTGTCATAGGACTGGTTGTCAGCAGTCTTCACGAGTCCGGCAGGGACATGAAGAGTGTGGGTGTCAGCGAAATCAGCATCGACTGTGATGGTAAGTACATCGCTTGCACCGAGCACAAGTGCCTTCTTGACAGGCTTGCCGTCGAACGTAATCTGTGAAGTATTGTCGGTGACGAAGTTTATCTTCTCATTGAATTTCAACTCAATGGTTCTCTCGCCGAGCAGTATTGGAGCCTGAGCGGAAGGAGACTCTCCGACATACTCCGGAGCATCCATTGGCTTCACATCGTATTGAGCATCTGTATCTGCACAGGCAGCGAGTCCAAGAAGGACTGCTGCTGCGCCGAATGCAGAGAGAAATTTATACGTTTTCATAATTGTATCAGAATTTGAATTGTTGAATTTATGTTTGAATTAACGTAAGTGGGATGACCATCAGATTGTTATTCGATGGTAATCTTAGTGATCTTACAGTTGTCACCGTTAGCAAGGAATGTACCGCCCCAATACTGTTGCTTGTATGCAGCGTCGAGCATATCCTTGGTAAGAGTGATGCCTATCTTGCCACCATTGCCTGCAAGGTCATACTCCTTGAACTTACCGCCTTCTGTGTCGCTGTTGCCTACGTTGCAGAAACTGCCGTAAGTTGGTCCCCAGTGACCTTCAACAATCTGAAGTTTCCAGTCAGCATCAGTTGGAGTCACATAGAAATAGATAGTCTGACCTACCTTAGCTTCTGCTGCTGCAAGCTCAGCACCTGCATCGGAAAGGAACATTGGCTGGTTGCCCCAATCGTCGGCAATGGCTTCACCCTGCCAGAGAGTGGTCTCAAGAACCTCATAGTGGGTAGTGGTAATCTTGTCAACTACCACCTTGTCGCCATTGAAGAGGAAGATACCGCCCCACCACTGCTGAGTGAATGCAGCCTTGAGCATTTCTTCAGTCACGGTGATAGTGATGTAACCCTTGTTTGCATCAAGGTCATACTCAGTGAACTTACCGCCTTCGGTGTTGGAATTACCTACATTGCAGAAGCTTGCATAGGTAGGTCCCCAGTGACCTTCTACGATCTGGAGCTTCCATTCCTTATCCATTGGAGTAATATGGAAACTGATTACGTCACCTGCCACGATGCCTGCATCCTTGAATTCCTTACCTCCATCAGTGAGAACTGAAGGCTGGTTGCCCCAGTTGTCTGCCACTGCCTGACCCTGCCAGAGGACTGTTGTCACCTCGGTGTTAGGGATGAAGTCAATCTTATATGAGATTTCACCATTGCTGGAAACCAAGCGAACAGTAGAACCCTTCTTTGCCTTCTCTGGAATACCGATGATGAGTTTGTCATTGCTTGTGATATACTGGCAAGCGATGCCATTGATTTCCACACTGGTAATCTTGTCGATATTCTTCACATTGAGAACCATTGTCTCGCCAGCCTTGAGCTCTGCGTCGTCGCCAGGAAGCTCGGTAGCATAGCAGAACACAGCCTCTTCGATGGTGATGTCAGCAACTTTCACCTCAGCACCATTCTTGAGCTGGAGAGTTACTGCGCCTGACTTGGCATCCATAGGAACGGTAAGATTGAGCAAAGTGCCGTCAGACTGTACCTCTACTTCGGCAGGAGTCTCGCTTTCATTGAACTTGACGGTCTTTACGAGGTCGAGATTCTGACCTGTAATGGAGAGCGCACCACCTGCAGAAACAGGATTTGCAGAGTAAGCACTTACGGTAGGCTTAACGAGAGTGTAAGCTACAGTCACCTTCTTGCCATTTGCCATGATGAGAGTGATGTCACCTTCCTGAGCAAGTTCAGGCACTGCAACCTTGATTTCAGAAGCAGAAGGAGTAACCTCTACAGCACCACCTACATTAGGGAATGTAACGAGAGTGACAACATCAAGGTCCTTACCGGTGATTACAAGTTCTGCACCATTCTTTACAGGGGTGCCATTGTTGGCTTTCAGCTCTGTAGGAGCAACGGTTTCGAGTTTGCATACAGGTACCTCAACGCCTGACTTACAGATAAAGTTTATGTCACCGTCAGGAGCTGTTGCTGGAAGAACGAAGCTGAGGGACTTTCCATCCTTGGAGATTTCCATCTCAGAGAACTCCATCTGACCGAGTTCTGAGTCAGCATCGCCAGTCTTTATTGAGGAAACGAGAGAGAGGAAGTCGCCGGTAACAGTGATTTTCTCACCTGCTTTGGCTACTATTGTGCCCTGAAGAGCAGCCTCGCCACGAGGAGAAGCAATCTTTGAGATTGTAGGAGTGCCGACTTCAAGGATCTCACCTGTCTCCATGATATTGAATGTCACATCCTCATCCGGGTCGATAAGAGTAACATCTACGTCATTGAGGGCAATTCTGCCGGTGCGTGCATTCTCTGGAACCGCCACCTTAATCTCATAACGTGAATGAGCAGTGAATTCTTTCTCGGACACATTTACGCCATCTTCGAAGGTGACAGAGTGGATAAGGTTGAGGTAATCACCCTTGATAGTCACCTCTTCACCCGGCATTGCTGCCTCCGGAGCGAAGCCTTCGATGACGATAGGCTCTGTAAACTCGATGCTGTTGTCGGTCTCTATGGTCTGGTCGGTCTTGGAAACAAGGACCAACTTGCCTGGTATCGGACCGTCCTTTGGCACAGTGATGCGGATTTCACTTGGGATTCCGGACTTTACCACCTCAATGTTAGTAATCGGATCTACGCCAGGTACCTTGATCTGGGCTATCTGGTCAAGATTTGAACCGACAAAGCGAAGGACACCACCACGCATCAATGGGTTTGCTCCCCAAGCGTTAAGAGTGACTCCACCTTTATACTGATTGGTATCAAGGTCGTCCTCGCTGCACGCTGCCACAGTAAAACCAGTAAGGGTTACTGCAAGGAGCGCTATTATGTTATAGAAATACTTTTTCATAATTGGTTATCTGCTTAATGAGATTACTTACTGAGTGATTACTTACTTGGTACTACGCGAATATTATCAACACAGATTACTGGAGTACAATCCTCACCGTTTACGCCACCGCCTACAACGAAGATGGTCAAACTTGCGAATGACTCTGGCTTGAGATTGAATGGAAGTGCAGAACCATCGAATGAGTAAACGAAAGATGTGGTGATAGGAATACTTACCGTAATCCACTTACCGCCGGTATCAAATGAACCTGTATCCTTCCAAGGACGATAGAGAGCACGTGACAGAGGCTTCTTATCCTTGAAGTAATCATCCTTTTCCCAATCTCCACCATCAAGACCTGGACAACGGAAGAAGATATTGTTTGCGGCCTTCAAGCCACCATTTCCACTGAGAGTAACATAGTCTTTTCCAGCGAAGATGATCTGCATTGCGCCAGCCTTCCATGGACTGTCCTTAGGAACCATCATCTCAAACTTGAGTGTAAGGTTCTCAGGCTTTGAGAAATCCACAAGGTTTGTGAGTGCTATACCTGAACCTGATGTGAAGTTCTGAGGGTCATCCCATGAACCGCACCAATGCTCGAATGTGAAGTTAGAATCGTCCCAACCGCCATCAGCAGACATTTCAGCGCCATCGCCACCAAGCTGGATATAGTAACCATCAAGAGACTTGTCATCATTGAAGCAACGAGTGCCGTGCCATCCGTGGTTAACCTTGTTGTCAGAGATTTCAACTGGAACACCACCACCGTCGAAGTCGAAGAGAAGACCGCGTGACTCCTGGTAATGGAAACCGGAAACGCCGGTACCATACATGGAAGTTGCGGTGATTGCACCTTCCCTTGCGTTCTCAGGAATGATAACTGTAGCGTAAGTATAGTCAGGAGAAACATTCTTGATAGTGGCAGGAATGTTGTTTCCAGACTCGTCCTTGAAGAAAATCTGCAATGGTTTCTCAGCATTATCCACAAGATATTGACCGATAACCTTTGTCTCTGTGCCCGGCTTATCGTATTCACAACCCATCGTAGTAACCTGTGGAGCAGGGATGACAACGTGGAAAGGAACCTCCACTACCTCCTTCTTGTTATTGTAAAGGTAGATCTTGTCCGTTACGGTTTCCGGTACATTCTTCGGCACTGAAACGATAAGGGTATTGTCAGTGATGTAAGATGTGTTGAGCACACACTGGCGGTCATTGAACCATATATCGACAACGCTCCTCAGATTTTCACCTACAAGGCAGAGCACAGTCTGAGGAGAAGCCTCCTCCACCAGTTCTCCCTTGGTATAATGAGTACCTTCGGCATCATTGTTGCCCTTGATTTCAGTTGAGAGAGCACGGATATAGTTCACCTTTGGTGTACCATCCTGTACCTCATATTCATTTGGCTGGTCTTTGCATGATGTCAATGACATTGCAAAAAGAGCGCAGAATACGAGCAACATGCTCTTGGTATATGTCTTAAAGCTAATCATATTCTATTAACTTTTTGTTGGTTTTGAGTTGGTAATTATTGATTAATAGCTGTATGTCTGACGTACATCCACGTGTACTCCATCGACATTGGAACCGAGGTTAGGATTGAACACCACGTCCTCTGATGGGAAAGGCAGGCAGAAATACTGCTTTCCAGACACCTGATCCTTCTTCATGAGAGCGACAGGGTTTGGAGCTGCTGTCTTAGTATCGTAAGTTACGTTGGTATTATCCCATGTTCCGGATGTGTAATAGGCCTTATAGCAGTCATCAAGATTCCAAAGAGCGTTGCGCTTCTGTGCCTTTATGTCTGAGATACAGAAGTCTGGATTGTAGTAAGACACGCGTACATAGTCGTACCAGCGGTCACCTTCCATCGCAAACTCAAGGCGACGTTCCTTCCAGATGTCATCCCATGATACGGAAGCAGGCTTTGAAGCACCGCTCTGTACGGCACGCTGATGAACCATAGAGTATGCATCTATCACCTCAGGATTGGTGGAAGGTGCTGCTCCAGGACCGATATTGGAAGCTCCGAGCATAGCTTCTGCATAGACGAGGTAAACGTCTGAGAGACGAAGTAGGAATGTAGGAACTGAAGAAGCCATTCTGCCATCAGAGCATCCTGCACCCTGCTGGTGGTCAAATGTATCACCATAGATGTGCTTTACAGTGTTGGAACCTGTAGCTGACTCAAGAGAACCGGTCACGCTCTTATATGTCTTGTCACCGACAGTACGGCCTTCATAGATGAAGTTGAGGTAATCAAAGCCTCCTCTATCCTGCCAGAACTGGTCATAAGAGAAACCTGGGAGCATCATTGTGGCGTGGAGACGAGAGTCAAGCGAACTGAGCCAAGAGTCAGGCTGACCTTCTGTCAGATCTACGCCGAATGCATTCTGGAGATCTACGGAGATACCATTCCATCCTCCCCATGTAGCGCCCCAGTCATCAATGCCGTTGATGGCGAGGTCACTCTGGTAAGAGTTCTGGCGAGTCCAGTTTTCGCCGTCGGCAGTCCAGCGCCATACGATGAGACCTTCCTGAGTCTTGCGGTTAGCGAGTTTGAATATATCCTCGTAATTCCCCTCAAGTCCGCTTCCATTGAAGCCCTTACCGGTGCTCTTGAAGTGGTCAATCACCATCTTGGCATACTTTGCAGCATTGTCAAGGTCTGACTGATCGACTGTTCCAGTCACACCTGCCTTGGTGAGATATACCTTAGCCAGGAGTCCCTTAGCAGACCATTGGTCGATACGTCCCTCTGCAATCTTCAGCGTTTCGGCAGATTTTTCAAGGTCTTCGATAGCCTTTTCGAGGGTCATAACTATGTATTCATACACGTCTGGCTTCTGTATCTTCTGTGCAGTCTGATACTGTCCGGATGTGAGTTCGGCCTTATTGTCGTGCACGATAGGCACTTCACCGAATGTGCGGACCAGGAAGAAGTAGCCCATAGCTTTCCAAACGAGGCATTCGCCCATAGCCTGAAGCTTTGCAGCCTCTGAACCTTTACTTCTCGCGATGTTGTTATAGACCATGTTTGAATGACCTATTGCAGCCCAAAGGGAGTAAGACATATTGATGAGGTCTTCGTCCGAACCGTTCACAGTGAACGTAAGGTAAGGGCTGGAACCCCAGTAATAGTTGCCTGAAAGCACCTCTCCGACCTTGATGAATCCACGCTGGAAGTCATACCAAGGCGAGTTGTAGAGGTAATTGGTGGCAGAGATGCACTGGTCATCTGTCTTGTAATAGTTGTCCTCATTGTAGGAATCCTCAGTAGGTCTTTCGAGGAAGTCTCCACAAGAGCATACTGTCATTGACAATGCAGCGGCAACTGCCATATATTTAAGATTAGAAAATTTCATTTTCATAATATTGTTTTTTAACTGACAATTTGAAAAAGAGGAATTAGAATGATACATTCAGACCGAATGAACAAGTGGTAGGTGATGGGTAACGGCCGTTATCAAGTCCCATGACATTCTGTGATGAAGTGGAGACACCGATTTCCGGGTCATATCCATCGTAACCTGTGATGGTCACAAGGTTCTGGATGTTGCAGTAGAGGCGCAAGCTCTCAAGTCCCCACTTTGTAATCATCTTCTTAGGGAATGTATATCCGAGGGAGATGTTCTTCAGGCGGACATAGGATCCATCCTCGATGTAACGGTCGCTCCAGCGGTCGTTATCGTTAGGATCAGAGAGAGAAACGCGTGGGATAGTGCGGTTATTGTTTTCCAATTTCACATTGTGGATGTCGTCATACCAGTTATAGATGAGTTCGCCGTCACCGCGGTCAACGCCCATGGAGTAGTCCTTGTTAGGGTCGATAGGCATGAGTCGTGCACGTCCGTTTACGTCTGTGCTCTGGTTTGTCCATACACTGTTCATGTGTGTGAGCTTCATCTTCATGTAGTTGCCCACCTTATTGCCTACAGAACCATTGATGAAGATATTCAGGTCAAAGTTCTTGTAGCGGAAAGTATTGTTGAAACCAAATGTGTATTTAGGCAGTGGAGAGCCGATATTGGTACGGTCATTCTCGTCAATCACGCCGTCACCGTTGATATCCTTGTACTTGATGTCGCCTACATAGACAGTAGAACTCTTGGTGAACACGCCGTTTGTAGGATAAGATGATGGCTTTGCTGATGCCTCGATGTCTGCAAGTGAGGTATATACTCCGTCGCATACATAGCCATAGAAATTGAAGAGTGACTCACCTACCTTGGTAAGTGACACTACGTCAGTCCACTGACCATAGCCTACGAGTGGCTGTGCGTTGCCGCCGGAACCGAGAGAGACGAGCTTGTTCTTGTTGAAAGAAAGCTGCAATTCTGAATCCCACTGGAAGTCACCAGTGAATGGGTGTGCTCCGATAGTGATTTCAAAACCTGTATTGCGGATAGTACCGTAGTTACCGTAAGGTGCATTGAGCTTAGAAGAACCGTTGCCCTGTGTACCCATGTATGAAGGCAACTGAAGCTGCATGAGCATATCCTTTGACTCCTTGCGATAGAAATCCATGACGAGAGTGAGGCAGTCATTGAAGAATCCGAAGTCAAGACCTACGTTGATCTGCTCCTGTGACTCCCACTTCACTGCAGTATTGGCTATCTGTGAAGGGCGATAGGACTTGCCGAGGTCTGATTCCATAACTGAAAGAGGTGAACCCCACTTGTAACCACCGATGTTTGAGTTACCGGTCTGACCCCAACCGAGACGGAGTTTACCGTTGGAAAGCCATTTGCCCACTGCATCTGAGATGAATTTCTCACTGCCGAAGCGCCATGAAACGGCTGCTGAATGGAAGCCAGCCCAGCGATTGTCGGCTCCGAAGTTTGAGGAACCGTCACGACGGTAGGTATAAGTAAGGTTATAGAGTGAGTTGTAACTGTAGTTCAGACGTCCGAAGAATGATGACATGGCTGATGATCCGAAGCCGTGGCTGATGGATGGCGTGCCGTCACCGAGTGCGGGATTGTGCACGATGTCTGAAGGAAGCTTGGTATTTGAGATGGAACTGTACTCATACTTGCTCTCCCAGCATTCCTGACCGAGCATCGCAGTGATGGAATGCTTGTCGATGGTCTGGTTGTAAGTGATGTAGTTCTTGAGCTGCCAGAACTTGTTCGTGTTGTTCTGTATGCGGCTTGAGTTGGTGGTACGCTTCCATGCACCGAGCGAAACCATAGGCTCGTAGGTCTCACCCTTGGATGTTCCGAGGTCGAAACCGAGTTCAGCGTGCCATGTAAGGTTCTTGATAGGCTTTATCTCAAGGAATATATTGCCATTGAGCTTCTGACGATTAAGGAGAATATCGTCGTACATAGCCATAGCGATAGGGTTAGGAGAGGTGAATCCTTCCTGTGAAACGGATGAATAGTTTCCGTTTACGTCATAAATCTGAATGTTAGGAGGTGTGGTCAGAGAGTATGTGATAAGACCTTCCTCAGAGTCTGCGAGCTTCAAGTCGTCATTAGTATCGGAATATGTTACTGAAAGACCGAGCTTCAACCAGCTCTTCAATTGTGCGTCGAGATTGGAACGGAGTGACAGACGATCAAAGTTGGAACCGATGATGGTACCTTCCTGATTCATGTAAGAACCAGAAACGTAGTACTGTACCTTGTCAGTACCACCCTGTGCACTTACCTGATGTGAGTGCTGGATTGCTGTCTGGAATACGGCATCCTGCCAGTTTGTACCCCCCCCGAGGAGTGAAGGGTCAGAGAGCTCTGCAGAGGCTGTGCCCTCGCCCACTCTGTAATAGTCGTTGGCATACTCTGCAAACTCGCGGAGGTTGAGCAGGTCAATGCGCTTTGCCTGACGGTTGATGGCCATCATGCCGTTATAAGAGAACTTTGCCTCGCCAGCCTTACCACGCTTTGTAGTGATGAGCACCACACCGTTAGCGCCCTGCGCTCCATAGATAGCAGTGGCGGAAGCATCCTTCAGTATCTCCATGCTTACGATATCTGCAGGGTCAATGGTGGAAAGAGGTGAGATGGTGGAGTTGCGTCCATTGCCGAGAGCATCGCCAAGACCATAGTCTGCACCTGATGTACCCTGGCTCTGCACGATTACTCCGTCGATTACATAGAGCGGTTCGGCATTTGCATTGATGGTGGCAGTACCACGCACACGGATTGATGAACTGGAACCTGGAGCACCAGATGTCTGCACTGCCGTTACACCTGCAGCACGTCCCTGGAGTGACTGGTCGAGAGAAGAGATGATGGAGCCCTTGAGTGCGCTCTCACCTACTGAGACGGATGAACCGGAGATATCGCTCTTCTTCATGGTACCGTAACCTACGACTACCATTTCCTGAAGCGTTGTCTCGTCGGCTTTGAGAACTACCTTGATGTCATTTCGACCTGCAAGCTTGACTTCCTGAGTCCGATAGCCTACATACGAGATAGTCAGAGTAGCATTGGCATTCTTCACCTTGATAGTAAACTTACCATCGAAGTCTGTAACCGTACCGTTCTGAGTACCTTTTTCACGTACTGTTGCGCCGATTGTGGGTTCGCCTTGTTCATCTATTACGGTGCCGGTCACTGTGACCTGTGCCATAACTGATGCCGAGAAGAACATAAACAGCGAGAGTAACGCAAGTTTAATGCTGAAAGTTTTTTCAGTCTTCATAGCGTAATAGTTTTAGTTATTAAATTTGTTAAAATAATTCGTCGGTTAGGATGTCTTAGGTTTTTTCCTTGCTAAAACGTACTTAATCGTTTGCAAAGTTACGGTAAAAAATTGTAAGGAAATCGTATTATTTTACCTTATATTGATACTTTTACGCAAATTTTTAGACAAAATGCAAGATAATATCATGTTTTGCTATATAAAGCCAAGGTGTAATATTTACACTTTTACGCAATTAACACGATTTTAATAATAAAATGTCAGGGCTATATATAATATGGTGTTGTTTGGTGGTTTTGTTGTTTGGTTGTTTGGTAGTCCGTCTGGTGGTAGTCTGTCTGGAAGACAGTACCGAGCGAAGCGAGAGTAACCCGGGACGAAGTCTCGGGGGTATAAGTGAATAGGGATAACTGTCTGGAAGACAGTACCAGAACAGTATGACTACTGAAGGGATTGTATTTATCTACCTATATTAGAAGGTACTGTCTTCCAGACAGCTCCTATTTACTGGGTTGTAATCCCGAGACTTCGTCCCGGGTTACTCTCGCTTCGCTCGGTACTGTCTTCCAGACAGACCACATACCGACAAGCCCGCCCCATCCGCCACTGTGTCAACGGCTTTAACCCAAGTTTGACACTTTGGGGAAATTTTCATAAATTTTTGGTTATATTTTCATCCTAATTGCTTGATATTC
>CAKQPF010000055.1 GCA_934256705.1 uncultured Prevotella sp. | reverse complement strand
AAAGATAAGGATTTTTTTTGCAAAAGCGAAGGATGCGGTGAAAAAAATGCAAAAAAGACATGTATTTGTAGTTATTCTTTGGCATTTCGCCTTCCATGATATGTGAATAAGGGAAAAATGGGACAAAACAAGAAAAACTATGTTATCGTTTTGCGAGGGCTAAGCTTTCACGCTGCAAAAGCATAGATATTGGACGGTAAAAGCATAGTTTTTAGGCGGTAATATCTATGCTTTTACAGCCTAAAAACTATGCTTTTGCAATGTATTGAATATCAATTTGTTATGTGAGTGGTTTCTTGCCTTATGCTGACAACGGAAAAATAGGACAATTTCGTCATTGCCTTGCCGTTTCAGCCAGACAGTCTTGCACTATAAGAAGGGTGGAAAGCCCTTGGTTACTTCTTTCTTGCCACCAGACGGACACCCACGAAGACGAGAGCGACAGCTACGCCCTGCATCCATCCGAGCGTGGCAATGCCGCAGAAGAGTGAGACGATGGTGCTCACTACAGGTTGCACATAATTATATACGCTCACCTGAGTAGGAGTGAGTTTCTTCTGTCCGCGCATCATGAGGATATAGGCTATGTATGTAGCACCGAAGACTATGAAGCCGGTCTCTATCCAATGGCGAGGCTCGATGTCGCCCCATGGCATCACGATAAGCGACGGAGTGGCTACAGGGACGGTCACTATGGCGGAGAAGAGGAACATCCACTTCATGCAGGTGATGGTGTTGTAGCGCGTGATAAGTCCGCGGAAGAGGGCGAGATAGCAGGCGAAAGAGAACTGGGCAGTCATGCAGAGCAGGTCGCCGAAGATGTTACCGTCCTGCATACCGCTGGTTCCGGCGCTGCAGAGGATGAGCGCCAACGCACCGCTGACACCGCAGGCAATGCCCAATGTCTTGCGCCATGTGAGGCGTTCTCCCATGAAGAGGATGCCGATGAGAAGGGTGAAAATCGGCATTGAGGTGGTCACGATACTGGCATTGATAGGCGAGGTGAGGCTCAGACCTATGGTGTAGCAGCACTGGTTTGTCACTATGCCGAGGATGGCAGCCACGAAGAAGAGTCCGAGGTCACGCTTTGCCACGTGCTCATGGTTGCCCGTGAAGAAGGAGGTGAGCCAGAAGCAGAGGGCACCGCCGATGGTGCGGAACGCCACCATGTCAATGCCTGTGATGCCATGAGTCATGGCGTCCTTGCCGAGAGGTGCCATAACGCCCCAGCACATCTCTGCCAGGAGCATACATAAATGCGCTAAGAGGAGCGCGCTGATTGTGAATTTCATATTCTGTTATCCTGTTTTGCTATTATTGTGTTGCTGCTCATATCCGCCGGTAACGCGGCGGACACAGGGGCTGTTTTGTTGTTTTGTTGTTTTGTTGTTTTGTGGTTTAGTTGTTTGTTTCGCTGTTGCAATCAACAAAACAACTAAACCACAAAACAACCAAACAACATAATTATCTCCTTCTCCTCTTTAATATAGAGGAGAGAGGCAGGTCGAGCTTCACTACCATTGCCAGATAGAGGATGATAAGCACGGTGTTGATGCCCATCTGAGGGAGAGCAGAGAGCGAGGACGTGCCGAACTGCATCACGCAATAGAGGGCTGCCGTGGCGCAGACATAGAGCAGGATGCGGCTGACGTGATAGTTGATAGGGTATTTCCGCTGTCCGATGACGTAGGAAAGCACCATCGCCGTGCCGTAGCCGGCAACGCCACCCCATGCGCAAGCCATGTAACTATACTCCGGAATGAAGATGATATTGACCAAAACGAGTACGAGACAGCCGGCTGCAGAGAACCAAGCGCCGTATATGGTCTTGTCGATGAGTTTGTACCAGAACGAGAGATTGAAATAGATACCCATCATAATCTCTGCCGCCATCACGATAGGCACGACGCGAAGTCCCTCATGGTAGCTGCCACCGATGATGTGCTCCAGCAGAGGCATATAGCCTATGACGCAGAGGAAGGCAAATAGGGTGAAGATGACGAAATACTTCATTGCGGCAGAGTAGTATTCCTTCTTGTCGCTATCCTTTGATTTTGCAAAGACGATAGGCTCGTAAGCGTAGCGGAAAGCCTGGGTTATCATCGCCATTATCATGGCAATCTTGACGCAACCACCGTATATCGCAAGCTCTTCCATCGCCTTCTGATGGTCAGGATAGACGAGTGGGAATATCATCTTGTCGAGAGTCTGATTGAGGATGCCAGCGATTCCGAGCACGAGGATAGGCCATGAATAGCCAAACATACGCTTCAGCAGAGCGAAATCCACAATCTGGAATGGCACATTATGCTCCTTGCAATAGACGCGGGCTGCCACATGCTCGTGGGCAAACTCAGGAATGAAGAAGAAAGTGATGAGTCCTGTGCAGACGAGATTGAGGAAGAAGACGTAGAAGACGTCAGTCTTGCTGAGATATACGAAGAAGAAAAGGTTGAGACCTATATTCAGGACGATAAACAGAAGCTTGAGAGAAGCAAACTTTATCGCCTTCTTCTTATATCGAAGGTAAGAGAAAGGAATCGCCTGAATAGCGTCGAGAGCCACCACGCAAGCCATCATCAGGATGTAATCCTTATGGTCTTGATAGCCGAGAACAGAGCTGATATCCCCGATGAAACCGAAGATTATTGCAAGAAAAGCGGCTGTCAGTATGCCCACCATAAAGATGGAGGTGGAGAATACGCAGTGGGGATTCTCGCCTTCCTTGTTAGCAAAGCGGAAGAAAGTGGTCTCCATGCCGAATGTGAGGATGACGAGTATCAGCGCAACGTAGGCATAGAGATTGGTTACCACGCCGTATCCACCACTTGTGACGGTGAATACGTGGGTATAGAGAGGTACGAGCAGATAATTGAGAAACCTGCCTATGATGCTGCTCATTCCGTAGATAGCAGTATCTTTGAGAAGAGATTTTAAGTTTGCCATTGAATGTCTGTGAACAATAATCGGTGCAAAAGTACTTATTTATTCTGACTTGACAAAGAGGAAAGTGGGAAAATATAAAATGAAGAATGAAGAATGAGGAATGAAGAATGCGAGTTAGCCTTTTCAATATTGCGTTTTTATCAACATGAAAAAGACTTACTCGCATTCTTTATGTCTCATTCATTATTTACCATTCGGTACAATTACGAATGAGAAAGCCTTGTTGCCATAATGCAAACGATACTTAGGCAATGGCCAAGCACCCCATGAATTCTCGCCTGCGACGCCGGAATGCTCGCTGTCGAGATAGAGATTGGTGTATCTGGACTTCTTCAGTTCGCAGCTATGGCGCTGGTCTTTGCTGTCGCCATCATCCAGTTCGTCCAGGTCAAAGTGGAGTGCGCTGGCATAGAAAGGCTTGTCTGAGAAGACGGTGAAACCGGCAAAATCAGGGAATTGCTGCTTCCACCAGCGTATATCGCTCTTCGTTCCGCTCTCCTGCGGACGCATATAAGGATAGTATTGCTCGTCAGCAGTCTGGATGTAGCGACCTATTCGCATACATTCCTTGCGGTCGGAGTAGTTCTCTATCGGTCCGCGACCATAGTAGAGGCTCTGATCCATGTCGTAAGGCAACTGCATCATCATGCCAAATCTGAACATATCGCTCACCTTGGCAGTATCGCTTGCCAGCAGAGATTGATTCACTTTCAGTTCGCCAGTCACTGCATCGAAATGGTAAGAGAGGGTCAGTTGGGCGTTGACAGCAGGCAAATCATAGACAGCAGTCACAGTGATTGCCTTGTCATTCTTTGCCTTTTCCGCCTTGAAGTCCTTGATATACATCTCCGTATCCTTCCATGCCTTGAACTTCTTCTGCAGACCTGCACCGAAATCATTGTCGGTAGGAGCGCGCCAGAAGTTAGGCTTCAGCGTTGCACCATTGCTCAGGAATGTGTTGCCAAAGGCACTGTACTCGGTGATGAGACCGGTATTCCTGTCGAAAGAGATGGAAGCGTTAGCAGAAGAAAGGCTCACTGTCGGCTCCTTCTTCTTGTTGGAATATTTCACCTTGATGGACTTGGCGTATGAATCATAGTCGGAAATCATGTGCTTGGCGTTGAGATTGCCATCCTTCAGTTTCATCTGTGCGTAGGCGATCACCTGATTCTTCTTCATGAGAGGCTCGTCGCTCTTGAGCACGAAGTCGATGTTGAGGAAGGTTTCGCCATCAGCATTTGCCATATCCACAGGCAGATCAATGCGGGAAGTCTGCTGAGGTGCAACGCTCAAATCACCGATGAAACCGCTGAAAATGGTGTCGCCTTCGGAAATGAGCACGTATTTCAATCCGACATTGGAGAGGTCGCGGAAGAAGAACTCGTTGAACACATCCACAGAGACCTTCCTGTCACCCTCGTTATAGCCCTTCGCAAGCGTAGCCCATACGTTCTGATACTGGTATGCCACCTCGTAAGCGTGAGGGTTCCATTGGCGGTCCGGACCTATGATGCCGTTGCAGTTGAAGTTGTTGTCGCTCGGGTCATAGTCGTTATAGTCGCCTCCGTAGCCGTATTCTATCTTGCGCAGCTGGTCGTAAGTCATGCCTTCAGGATTGATGGTCATAGGTTTCAGAGGCTTGCGGTGAAGAGCCTGGTCCTGGAAATCCCAGTCGAAACCGCCCTGGAACTTAGGATATTTCCTCACGAGGTCCCAATATTCCTTGAGATTGCCGCCGGAATTGCCCATGGTATGATTGTATTCACACTGTATGAGAGGCATTTTCGTGTTCGGATTCTTCGCGTAAGCCTCGCAGGCAGCCACAGGATAGTACATCGGGCAGTAGATATCAGTGTTTGGACCCTTCTGTCCGGCAGGCTCATACTGCACCGGACGGCTCTTGTCCTGTGACTTTATCCATTCGTAAGCGGCGATGAAATTGTCGCAGTTGGCAGTCTCGTTGCCCAGACTCCATGTTATCACGGCAGGATGGTTGAAGTAAGTCATCACGTTATGCTGGTTACGCTCCATCAAAGTCTTGGCAAACTCAGGTTTGCTTGTCTCAGGCTGCTTTTCGTAGAGGAAGCCATGTGCCTCGATATTGGCTTCAGCCACGAGGTAGATGCCGTATTTGTCGCACAGTTCATACCAGCGCGGGTCGTCAGGATAGTGGCAAGTGCGCACGGCATTGATGTTCAGTCGCTTCATGATTTCGATGTCCTGAATCATCCTTTCCACGCTGACCACGTAGCCGCCATCAGGGTCTATCTCGTGTCTGTTGGTGCCTTTGATGAATATAGGCTTGCCGTTGACGAGCATCTGTGCATCCTTGATCTCCACTTTGCGGAAGCCCACCTTCACCGGAGTGGCGGAAACAGCGGACTGTTTGCGTCCTGCAGTCATCACTTTCGCTACGAGAGTGTAGAGATAAGGCGTCTCAGCAGTCCATTTGTTAGGCTTTTCTATCATCATGTCAGCCACGGCATTACCGCCCTTTACGCTGCTCACGGTCTTCTCAGCCACCATCTTTCCCTCGGCATCATAGAGGGAATAGCAGACAGAAACCTTGCCTTTCACCTTGGCATCAATGTGCAGCGTGCCGTCAGAATAGCCGTTCGTGAGGTCCGGAGTCACGCGTATGTCCTCCAGACAGCAGTCAGCATTGCGGGCATAAAGGTAGTTCTCGCGCGCAATACCTGTGAGACGCCAGAAGTCCTGGTCCTCACACCAGGAGCCATCACACCATCTGAATACCTGGAAAGCGATGAGATTCTCACCTTTCTTAATATAAGGAGTGATGTCAAATTCGCTCGCTACCTTGCTGTCCTCACTGTAACCTACGAACTGTCCGTTGACATACAGGTAGATACATGATGTCACACTGCCGAAATGGGCAATGACCTGCTTGCCGTTCCAGTCGTCGGGAATGTTGATCTTACGACGGTATGAGCCCACACCGTTGTCCTTGGAAGGCACCATTGGCGGTCTGCCCTGGAAGTGACCACGCCATGCGAAGCCCACATTGACATATTCCGGGTCACCGAATCCGTGCATTTCCCAGCATCCAGGCACAGGAATCTGGCTCCATGAAGAGTCGTCGAGGTCGGTGAGATAGAAGTTCTCGGGACGCTTGTCGGCATCTTTCACCCAGCGGAATTTCCATATTCCGTCGAGGGAAAGGAAATTCTGCGACTTGGTCTTTGCGCTCCAGTCACCGAAAAGGAGTGATGTCTCCTTCGAATCAAAGGAGAAGAAGTCGGTGTGGACGGGGAGTTTGTTCACTTCATTCACCTGAAGGTCGTGCCATTCAGTGAATGTTACCTCATCCTTTGCATTGCAGACAGAGGCTGAAAGCAATGACATAATACATAAAAAAAGTCTGGACATAATAATTAGGTGTTATTGGTTTGTGGTGCAAAAGTAATAAAAAATGCTGACATTGCAAAAAAAAATAACATCCAACAGGTGTCAATCGCTATTGACTCTGCTGGATGTAAGCTACTAACTAACTAACTACTGATCATAAATTTTAATACTGCTAACCTAATTCTTTTTATGAAAGCTGGTGCAAAGGTACAAACTTTTTTGAAATAACACTGCTTTTTCTGTATCATTTTCCTTCGATTTTGTACCATTTCAACGAAAAAACCGCAATATGTTACATGAGAAAAAGTTGTTGACGCAAATGCGAAACTGTTTATGATATAAATAATGTAATTTTGCAAACAAGAATTCAAGAACGGTAAAAAGACTTCTGACAATTCCCAAAGAAAAAAACAAACAAATCAATATTACTAAACTAAACTCAATTAATTATGAAGTTCAAAAATCTACTTAGCCTTGGAGCAATGCTCTCCTGTGGTCTTGTTGCACAAGCACAGGTACCAGTGTTCCATGAAAGTTTCGAGGCTGCACAGACCAAACAGCCTACCGATGTCGGCTACTATGAGGAGATCAACAAGGAAGAAGGCGATGAATGGTCAATCGTCGAAGGCGGTGCTGAAGGCAAATGCCTTAACTTCTTCAACAGCTCAGATGTGCCTAACACCAGCAATTTCTGGCGTCGCGCCGTGAAGTTCCGCAACCTTCCGCTTGAGGCAGGCAAGAGCTATCGCCTCTCTTTCCGATTCAAAGGTTCAAATACCTTTACTGATGGAGAGACGGAAACAAAGTCAAAGATGAAGGTTGGACTCATGCAGGGTGTCGAAAATGCTGATATCTCCATCCTCGGTGCTGGCGACAAGGACCAGTATAGAGAGGTGTCATACTTCAATCCTGATGAATATGAGACCTATAATCTCATGTATTACTTTGCAGACAAGGCAAACCAGGATGCTAAGTACGACGAGCAGTGCGCTGATAAGGAAACTTATGCAGAGGAAAACAAGGGAAAGTACTTCGCTACATTCAATGTATTCAATTCCGGCGACTACTATCTCGACGAGGTAAATCTCGTGGAAGCTAATGTGGCAGGTATTATATATAGAGGTAATACAATCCGTGTTGACCTCGGATATTCCACAAACGCCAAGACGCTTGCAGCATCCAAGGGATATTATCTCCTGCCAAATGACTGCGTTACCGTAAAGGTGGACGGCACAGAAGCCGAAATCGAGTCAGTAGAAGCACGTACTGACGGCTATCTTTACATCTTCCTTGCGAACGATGTGGAAGAAGGTCAGGTGGAAGTGGAATACAACAATCCTGCAGAAGGCGGCCTCCAGTACGCTGAAGGCGAAGCTATCCAGGGCGGAGTGCTCAGCTTCAAGGACAAGGCAGAATACAAAGAAAGCTTCAATGAGGATGAATCCATCACTTCATGGATCTATAGTGAGGCTCAGTGTGTTGCAACAACGCCAATTGATGGTTCGTTCGGACTCGAAGGAGTCTCAGAGGTTTCCTTCACATTCGATAAGGAAGTATTCTCAGGAAAGAACACTTCAAATGACGGACCTGTGGCAAAGCTTTCTGACGGAACAGTTCTCAAGCTTAAGGAAGGTACTCCAGAACTTACAAAGACACTGACATTCGTAAATGAAAGTGGTGCTTTTGCCAAAGGTTCTTACTCTGTAACTCTTGAGAATGTCGTGACTTCAATGGGTACAGAAAGCCAGAATGCTATGCTGACATTCGAGGTTGGTAAGGTGAAAGTGTCTGAAACCATCTATACTCCAGCTGGTTCCTGCACATTCTCAGATGCTACAGAAGGCGGAATACCAGAAGGATGGACAGTCTATTCCGATGGAGAAGAGCGCACATCTGGCAGCTCTTATGGCAGTGGCGGTCGTGTTTTGTCCACAAAGGCACCGCAAGGAAAGGGTATCTACACCCGTGCTAATGGCAGCAACCTTGAAGAAGGCGCTATGAATGGTGCGGTAATAACTCCTGCTATGGAAATCCCTGCCGGCGATGTAGAGATTCGTTCTCTCTTGGCATATTGGTCTAATTCTTCAAGCATTCAGGTGGATGTCCTCAATAGTGCAAATGAAGTAGTGGCAACAAGTCAGTTTACTCCTGCTGTGGCTGGTGAAGCAAACCGTAATAACGATGGTTTCAGATTCGAGAACTGTGCTATTCGTTTCAATTCTCCAGGTGGACAGTATCATGTAAAATACACTCTCCTCACCACAGGATTTAATGGAATGTATGTAGGAGGTTACGAACTCTACAATGTTCAGGAGACAGAAGGCGATAAGGACCAGTCTGAAGTAATAGCAAAGGGCGACTTTGTATCTGCAGGAAATGACAAGGCGCCTGCACATGGCACTGGTTGGAAGATCTATCGTGATGATGGTAGAATGCGTGATCCTGGTGCAAACTGCAACTGGGGCGGTGATGACTGGACCGGTGGTGGTGGTCCTCGTGTCAAGACAATGGGAAACAAGAACATGAATGGCGCCGCTATCTATCTCGCACCTAATGCTTATGCCACATACGGAGAATACCTTCTCCAGACCGATCACGGCGGTACTGTAGAAGGCGACCTCCCGGAACAGACTCTTGATCTCAAGAATGCGAAGTATCAGATGACTTATAATATCATCGCATGGAAGGCTGCTGGCTCTCCATGTTCTATACAGCTTGATATATATAATCAGGAAGATGGTATCACAGGTACACCTGTTTATACACGAAAGGATGAGGTTTCTGAGCATTGCAACAGTGCTACCGATGCTTCAGTTGACGCTAAAAAGATACAGTTCCTCTGGAATGCTCCTAAGGCAGGCAAGTATATACTCAAGTTTACCGCTGGTGGAGAGTGCTGTGTAGGTAATGTTACTGTTGAAAGTACATCGTCACTTGCAGTCACTTATGCGTCATTGATGAACAAGAACCTCGCTCCTGCCAAGGAAGAGCTGGAGACTGCAAAGAGCAGCGACAAGTATGCTGGTACCACACGTGATGCACTTGAGAGCATGATAGCTGAGTACACAAATCCTGATTTCCATACTGTTGCAGAATATACAGATGCATTTGCCAAGCTTGATGCTATGGTAAGTAAGTCTGCTAAGCGTCGTGGCAACATTGACAAGTTCCCTACTTGTCTTGAGTCCATCGTCAAAGGACTGGATGATGCCAAGGGTACCAAATTTGAAGGACTCGAACAATATCCTGTCGTAGAAAAGGCTTATAATGACTATAAGGACGTGGACTATGTAGCATTGGATGATGATGCTCTTCAGACTGCTGTGGATGTAATGGGCGATAAAGGAACTCTTATCTCCAATATGGTAAAGAATTGCGTGCCTCTCATCACAAAACAGATTACTGATCTTGCTGCTGCAGTAGTGGCTCTTGATACGGAAATGAATGGACATCCAGCCGTTCTTGCCGCCGGTAATGCAATCTCTGATGATCAAGTTCTCGTAAAGCAGTTGAAGACTATCTATGCAGCAAAACTCTATAAGAAGATTGCTGATGGCTATGACTTCAAGGTCTTTGATGAAAACATGATGGAAGATGTCGAAGAGACCATCGATGCTTCTTTCCTGATACAGAATCCTAACTTCTATAACACTACTGTAATACCTGCCGACAAGGAGAATGCACCGGCTGAGACAACGGATTTCCCTGGTTGGAACATCGCAGTGGAAAGCGGTAATATCCAGTCTCTTTGGTCAAAAATATGGGGACAGAAGGGTGCATCTGTGACGGAACCATACTATGACTGTGCAGTATGTACTCCATGGGGTACATTCAATTACACTGTAGATCAGCTCGTCAACAACATCCCTGTGGCTAATTACACAGCCTCAATTGTCATTGGTTCCGACAAGGCGGATGATAATAATGTTCCTGAATGCTATGCTGTAGTAGGTGAAGAGCAGAAGATCTTTGCTCCTAATGAACAAGGAAATTACGTTCGTGATACTACTACACCTATCGAATTTGAGAATGTTGTTCCTGTTATAGATGGCAACTACGGTTCCATTTCCATCGGTGCCAAGATGGCAAAGGCTTGCTTCGGTAAGGTAGATAATGCTACTCTGAAGATCGTAGGCAAGGCATCAGGCTTCGATTATGCCGCTGCTGCCAAGGCTCTTAATGAAGAAGTGGCTGCTGGCATCAAGAATGCAGAGGTAGCACCGGAAGGAAATCCAGTATCAGAAGTGTACTATGACCTCAACGGTCGTCAGACTGCATCTCCTAAGGGCGTTGCCATCATGGTCCAGAAGTGGGCAAACGGCTACACCAGGATTTCAAAGGTTGTGGTAAAGTAATGACAGACCTTATCTATCATGATGCTGATAATGTGAATCATGTATCAGGTTATGATGATCTGTAAGTCAGGAAGTGGCGCATGATAATAACGGTTTATCCGCCACTTGCTTGTAGAAATATCCCCGGTAATCCATGTATTGCCGGGGATTTTCTTTATAGATTATCAGAGGATATTTTGTGTTTCTCTCATAAGAAACGATGGTATCAGGTCCAAATAGCATTGAATCCTCACGATTACAGGGACATAATCACAAAAATATTGCATTATGTTACATTAGAGAAAGTTTATGAAACACCGATGAAACCGATTGTTTCCGCTTTTATATAACTTTGCAATCAGAAATAACGAAAGATCTAACTCATTAAATAACTAAACAATTATCGTATGAAAAAACTATTTACTTTGATTGCAGCACTTTGCTTTTTCGGCAGTGTGTCCGCAGTAAACCATTTGTTTGAGATCAGCACCTCAGCAAAGAAAACTAACGCATGGGATTGGGGCGTTGACTATAAGCTCGCCACACCTCTGGTACAGGGAGAGAAATATGTCCTGACACTGAAGGCTTCCACTACAGATGAGGCTTTCGAGACTATGTGTTTCTGGCCTTCCGGAAAAGATGCAGAAGACAAAGATCAGACCCTGTATACTGGCTTCCCTATTGATGGAAACTTCTCAGAGAAAACGGTTTCATTCACCGCAAATTGCAATATCGCCAATCTTTCTTTCAAATTCGGAACGATGGAAGGAAAACTCTTTATGGATGATATCGTCCTTGTAAAGGAAGGAACGACTGAGAATCTCGTGGCTGATGGCGATTTCGAGAATGGCGAAACCTTCAATTCCGGATGGCAGTTTGGATGGAACAAGCCTACAACTTACAAGATAGCAGAGGAAAACTTCGCTCCAGATCCTATCACTCTTTATCCAATGGGCTTGACAGATCTCAAGACTCTCACCGGAACAAATGCCAATTGGGCATCCACTGTCACTTATCCTAAGGACTTCGAATCACAGAAATTGAATTTCGGTGATGGTGATGGAAGCGGCGAAGCCACACATGTCACCATTTCTGGTTATGAGTCTATTTCTTTTGTAGTGTCAAAAGTGACCAATGGAGGTACCGCTCTTCGTGTATGGCTCTGGAACAATGGAGTGACAACTCTTTATCCATACCCTGCAGAACAGTATGAGACAGCGGACTTTACCCAGCCTTATGTCATCACAAAGCCAGGAGTATATACCGTGAAAGTAGCCGGTTATCCATATCTCAAAGGCGTGAAATCTGCCAATTCGTGGGTAATAGGCGCTGCTGGTGTAGTGACAGTGGATTATGCTTACGCTACAAAGAATGGTCAGTCAGGCGTGGCAAAGGCAATAAACGGCTTCCGTCATTTCTCTTCCGACAAGGCTCTTGACTTCACTAACATGACAGGTGTCGAGGCATATATCGTTCCTGACGCTCGCGATGGTAAGGTATATATGAAGAAGGTGGAAGGTACTGTGCCTGCAAATACAGGTCTTATCCTCAAGAGTAACTCTGATGCTGTCAGCATTACCATCCCTGTAGTGAAGGCATCAGATGCTAAAATCACCAATATTCTCGTGCCAGTATCAGAAGCAAAGACCGTAGATGTACCGGAAAAGGGCAACAATTACCTCTATGATGGTACCAAGTGGGTGGCAGTAAGTGCTCCTACAGCAGTTCCTGCAGGTTCTTGTTATCTCCCTGTTAATTCTTCTCTTGAGAGCCTTACTGTTACAGACAGCCCGATTTCAGTGGAAGATGCCGGCTTTATCGAGGTGGAAGGTTCTCCATACGACCCTGACAAGGCTCCAGAAGGAGGCATCGAGTCAGCTACTCGCCCAGACCATGGAATGGTAGATGCACCTTCTGACACTACAGAAAACAATCAGCAGAACGGTACAGCTACAGGTATCGACAGCGCAGAGGCTGGTTCTGAAATCGTAAGCATCGTGACTGCCAACGGCGCAAAGGTGAATACTCTCCAGAAGGGCATCAATATCATTACCTATTCCAACGGCAAGCGCGTGAAGGTGATTAAGTAATAATGCAATAATAAGGTATATATAATTCCCTGAAACCGGGGATGACAGACAGATTGGGACTGGTAGCTTGAGCACAGGATGCTCGGGTTGCCAGTCTTGTTGTTTTTATCCATTTCATCGCTGTTTTCGCCTTTTTTCTTCAAAAATGGAACAATATAGAAAGTGTATGGTATTTTTTAGGGTGGGAAAGACGGATTTTCTTCATAATTTTGCAGTCGATAAATAATGCAATGAAATAAGAATAAAACTAATCAAATAAAAACTATACCTGATGATACAACTCAAATCAATAATAGCCGGAGTGGCTATCTCGTTTCTGTCGCTTGCTAATGTCGTGGCGGCAGACCAGTTCGTGACGTTTGACAAGGGCGATATCAGACTGTGTACCCAAAACTCTTCGCTGAAGATTGCAGTCAGTGACAATGACAATATCGGCGTGAAGCTCGCGCTGAAGAATCTCTGCAATGACTTCAAGGCTGTCAATGGAAGCGCAGTGACCATGACTTCAGCCGCTGAAGGCAGCGGAATCGTAGTGGGAACCCTCGGCTCCAGTGCTCTGATAGACCAGTTGGCAAAGCAGGGCAAGATAGATGCGCGCCAGTTGAAGGGCAAGACTGAGAAATACATCATCACCATTGTTGACGGCAAGCTCGTCATAGCAGGCAGCGACCGCCGCGGCACGATATACGGAATATATGAATTGAGTCGTCAGATAGGTGTCTCCCCATGGTATTACTGGATGGATGTGCCTGTGGCAAAGCATAAGGATATCTACGTGAACAGTGGCATCTACACTGACGGCGAGCCGGCTGTGCGCTACAGAGGCATATTCCTCAATGACGAAGCGCCATGCCTTACCACATGGGTGAAGAACACATTCGGCACCAACTATGGTGGACATAAATTCTATGAGAAGGTCTTTGAGCTTCTTCTTCGCTTGAAAGGCAACTATATTTGGCCTGCCATGTGGGGCTGGGCATTCTATGCCGACGACCCGGAAAATGGCAAAATCGCCGATGAAATGGGCATTATGATAGGCACAAGCCACCATGAACCGATGTGCCGCTCTCAGAAAGAATGGCATGGCCACTCTGATAATCCGAATGCAGACAAGCAGGATCTCAAGAGCCGCAGGGAGCAAGGAGGCAAATGGGACTACGCTACTAACAAGGAAAACCTTGACCGTTTCTGGTATGGAGGCGTGGAACGCAACAAGAATACCGAGGATATCGTGACCATAGGAATGCGTGGCGATGGTGACATGGCTATGAGTGAGGAGCGTAATGTCAAGCTTCTGGAGAGCGTCATTGCCAATCAGCGCAAGCTTATCAGTAAGGCTCGTGGCAAGAAAGCAAGCCAAGTGCCGCAGATGTGGGCACTATATAAAGAGGTGCAGGACTATTATGACGACGGCATGAGAGTGCCTGATGACATCACTATCCTCCTTTGTGACGACAACTGGGGCAACGTACGCCGTGTGCCTACTGTGAAAGAACGCCAGCGCAAGGGCGGTTGGGGACTCTATTACCACGTGGATTACGTAGGAGCACCACGCAATAGCAAGCTTTTGAATGTCACTCCAGTGCAGAATATGTGGGAACAGCTCGCCTTGGCATACAATAATGGCATCGACAAGCTTTGGATTCTCAATGTAGGCGACCTCAAACCGATGGAATATCCTATACAGCTCTTCCTCGACCTTGCATGGAATGGCGTGGATGATGACCTCAAGATGAAGGCAGACAGCAAAGTGGTTCCTATGTCGCATATACGCTGTTTCTTCCTCGATATAGTGGGAGAAAAAGAGGCTGACGAAGCTTCCCGCATCTTCAATCTTCTCTGCAAGTATAATGGACGATGCACTCCAGAGATGCTTGACGCCAATACCTATTCGCTCCAGCCATCAGGCAAGATAGGCGGAGGATGCGAATGGGAGGAAGTGGTCGATCAATATAAGTCGCTGGAGATAGAAGCTCTCAGTCAGTATAGCCGTATTCCAGCCGCTGCAAAGGACGCATATTTCCAGTCAGTGCTCTTCCCAGTGCAGCTCATGTCCACCCTTCACCAGATGTATTATGCCCAAGCAATGAACCATGCTCTCCATCAGAAGGGCGATGCCGCTATGGATGAGTGGGCAGAAAAATGCGAGAAAGCATTCCAGCGTGACGGTCAACTCATGGCTATATATAATAAGGAGATAGCAGGAGGCAAATGGAATGGCATGATGATACAGAAGCATATCGGCTATACATCATGGAATGATGCCTTCAAGAAGGACACTCAGCCAAAGGTATATCGTGCAAATGACGTGAAGAATATCTTCGATGAAGACGGCAGAGGCTATGTCTCAATGGAGGCTGCGCATTACAATTCCGCCACCGGAGAATGGATGGAGATACCGTTTATGGGCCGTACCCTCAGCGGAATGACGCGCCAGAGCGATGAAGGTTCGCTGACTTACCGCTTCCGCTACGACCACAAGACCCGCGATGCAGTGCGTGCAAAGGTGCATATCATCACCAAATCGACCCTCGATTACCTCAATAAGGGAGGTATGACATACACCGTTTCGCTCAATGGAGGCAAACCGCAGACCGTCAATTTCAACGGAAACCTCAACGAGAATTCTGAGAATATCTACAACGTATATTATCCTACTGTGGCACGCCGCGTAGTGGAGAAGACCGTAGAACTGCCACTCGGCTCTTCAGCAGACGGCATCTACACCCTCACTTTCACTCCTGATGACCCGCGCATAGTCCTCGAAAAGGTGATAATAGACTTCGGAGGCTACAGCCAGCAGTATCTCGGAGGCAAGGAAAGCCTGAGAAAGTAACCGCGGAATTACCCGCATCGACGGGACAATATCTGCAATATTACAACATAATAAACAAGTAAAAGCAATGAAAAATCCCAAATATCTACTGCTATCCCTGATAGTTCTCCTGACAGCGTCGCTGGCATCAGCCCAGCAGCGCCGTCCGGTTGACTCCCAGCATCCTATGTGGCTCGTCCATGTTGACGTGTGGAATCAGGCTGATCCCCAGAAGATCATCGACCTTATCCCCGATGACATAAAGCCATTCGTGGTGATGAATCTCTCGCTCTCATGCGCTTACGACACTGAACTCAACATCCATCAGCGTCCGCAGAATGCCATTCCTACATACAAGTCATGGGCTTCCGTGTGCCAGATGAACAATATGTGGTTCACATTGCAGCCTGCCAGCGGCGGACATACCCACATCCACGACAATGACCTTGAGACGTTCGAGTATTTCTTCAAGAAATATCCCAACTTCCTTGGCTGGAATTTTGCCGAGCAGTTCTGGGGATTCAATGAGCCGGGCGACCTCTTCTCTGCCTCAGATGTTGACCGCATCCAGCTCTTTGCCGAACTTATTCCCATGCACCATAAGTACGGTGGCTTTCTTACCGTCAGTTTCTGTGGCAACGTGTGGTCACATACTCTCAATCCCGTTGGCATGATGAAGCGCAACGCCGCCCTTCTGCAGGCGTGCAAGGACTACCCTGAGTCCATACTCTGGCTCTACAAATACACCACTTCCTCATGTTTCTACAACAATGAGAGCGTCACCTTCGGTCCGTTCGTGGCTGGATTGACCCGCAATTATGGCGTCCGCTACGACAACTGCGGATGGAACGGTGCTACATCTGACCTTGTAGGCGAGAACAAATGCAAATATCCTAACGCTGCCGGCATCGGAACCGTGATGGAACAGACCTGCCAGAACGGTGGAGCAGTATGGGATGGACCTGAACTTATCTGGACCGAAGACTTCCAGAATCTGTCCGACGGCACTGTCAAGGACGGCACAAAGACGTATAAAGTGCGCCGTTGGGGCACCTTCCCAGGCTTCCGCAACGTGTGGATGGACATGTGGCGCAAGGTGATAGACGGCACTATGTATATCCCTACCCAGCAGGAAGTCATCGACAAGACGAATGTAATCATCGTCAACGACGTGAAATCCGGCAGTGACGAGGATAAATATGCCACATGGGCTGACCTCTATGACGGGCTCTACAAGCAGAATGACCCGTTCAACAAGGGCAACGGCCAATGGATGAACAACTATTGGTACCTCAAGAAGACGGGTCGCTACGGCACGATTCCTATGACTCCATGTCTCACCAGCATGGCTACCGGCATCCAGACCAAGGTGAAGAAGTCGCAGCGCAGCAGCGTATGGCCTTCCCTGAGCACCAAGACTGCCAAGTTCAATGCGGCTTATCCGGAAGTGAGCACAGGCGACCTCTTCGTCTCACGCTACCGCAACCAGCTCGTCACATATACTCCTTACACCTATCTCAACAGCAAGACCACCGCTTCTGCCAATGTGCCGTTGCTCTACAACACCTGCCAGAGCATGGACCTCACATGGGGAAAACTCAGCAGCGCCATAGTCAAGGAGTATGCGGACAGCATCTGTTTCTATCTGAACAACTTCCGTTCGGACACCACAAAGAATGTGGTGGACAGGATAGTAATCAATGGTGTGACTGCCGAACCTAAGATTTCATGGACCAAGCGCGCTGAGGCTACCGCTTCCGTCACTCCTTCATGGGATGCGGCGAAAGGCGTTTATACCCTCACTGTCAGCCATCTCGGTCCTGTTGACCTGAAGGTGGAGTGCCAAGGCACGGCTACCGACCGCAAGACAGACTATGTGGGAAACACCGCTCTGCCGTTGCCTGCACAGCCGGAGGATTTCTTCGGCACCCTCATCATCGAGGCTGAGGACATGGACAACTGCAACGTGCAGAGCATGGAGCAATTTCCTTACGGCGGCAGTTACCGCTGGGTGCGTGGCCATTCCGGCAATGGATTTGTCGTGATGGGCAGGAATAGCGCTGGCGCATTGAGAAAAGTGTTCCGCGTAAAGAAGGGTGGAGAATACCGTATTGCAGTGCGTTACAACAACACCCACAAGAAGGATTACGTCAGAATCCGAATCAATGACGAGACTGCGCAGAGAAAACTCTTCCTCATGACCGGGAAAAACGAATGGAGAAAGGACACTATCACCGCCACGCTCAATGCCGGCGAGAACAAGTTCTACCTCTTCAACACCGCCAGTATCGACATGATGGTCGATCAGGTCATCTTCTCGCCTGCCGATGAAGAGATAGAGAAATTCGACATCACCATCAAGTCGTCCGAGCATGGTTCACCGATAGCGAGCGTGGAGTCAGCACAGGAAGGCGAGACAGTCACCCTCACCGCCAATCCTGCCGATGGCAATGACTTCAAGGGATGGAACATCATCCACGGCAAGATTGACCTCAAGGACAATGGGGACGGCACGTTCTCGTTCACCATGCCTGAAGATATAGTCACTCTGGAGCCTATCTATGTGGATAACACCGTCATCTACAAGATGGACCTGACCAATGTTCTCGAAGGCACATTCCCTGAAGGATGGCGCGCAGAGACCAGTGCCACAAGCGCACAGGAATATCCTAACTCCTACGGATCCGGTCCCCGCACCTTCGTTGGCTTCACGGGTACATATTATAAAGGTACATATTGGCGCGGACTGGCTTACAACTACGGCAAGCAGACCAACCATAAGCTGCATCTTGCGCCGGGCAATTACAGGCTCTCCTACGCTATGGCGGCATGGAAAGGCACACCGCAGTTCAAGGCGCAGATACTCTCTTCCAATGGCACCACGCTAAAGGAATCGCAGAATTTCACGGCTTCTCCTAATGCCGGAGGCAACAAGTCGGCAGACCTCTCTTCGGCAAAGGTGCGCGAGATGGACTTCACCGTGACCAAGGAAGGCGACTATATCATCAATTTCCACACCGATGGCGGCGAATGGGGCGGCGAGATGCTCCTGCTCTCATGCAGCATCCATAAGGTGCCTGCCGCCACTTCCATCGACTCTGTCATCGTCGGAGGCGACCTGGAGACTGCCGGTTGCGAGATATATGATGAGTCCGGCAGAAGGATTCCTTCACTCAAGCGTGGTCTCAACATCATCCGCAGGAATGGAGTGGAGGTCAAGAAGGTCTTCATCGCTGGCGGAAAGTAATTTTTTGTTGTCTTGTTGTTTTGTTGTTTTGTTGAATGTGCAAACAACTAAACAACAAGACAACAAGACAACAAGACAACAATCCACCCAACGGAAAAATGGAACAGAAGTGTAGTTAGTAAGTCATAATAAGTCGATAGCTAAGCTTTCGCTTTGCAATAGCATAGCTTTTGCATCGTGAAAGCTATGCTATTAGGGCGCAATATCTATGCTTTTACACGCTAATATCTATGCTTTTGCAACACTCTGAGCATCAATGCGTTGCAATGGCGTATCTTTCTCGTCTCCCAAGAACGGAAAAATTGACCAATTTTCTCCAGCGACCGCCACTGTGTTGCCCGCCCTCCAGCAAGCATTCCTCCAGCGACCGCCACTGTGTTGCCCGCGTTACCGGGCAATCCCGCCCCGCCTCCATCATCCCCCATATTCCCCTTATCTCTCTGACCATAACAAACAAAATCAATCATAAATGAAAAGACTATTAGCAATAATTATCCTCTTCACCGCAATCCTCGCCATCCTGCCTTTCCAGGAAGTAAGGGCATGGGAAGGCATGCGTATGCCCGAGCTCTTCATCAAAGGCCGTTACCTCATGGCAAAGGACATCAACGGCAATGACAGCATCGTCAATCTTCATGGTTTCGGACAGACTTACAGTCCGTATTTCAATGGCTATGCCTGGTGTAAGGATGCCAATGGCAACGTGAAGTGGGACTGGGACTCCCAGCACAACGCTTCCAAATGCACATATTGGAACAAGACCCAGATCGGTTCCATGCTCAAGAAAGGATGGAAAGTCAACTGGATTCGCATCCACATGGACCCTCACTGGAGCAACAAGCAGGGCATTAAGACCAATGGCGAGAGCGACATCTCTGCCTTCGACTCGGTCATGTTCAAGAAGAATTTCGATGCTGTGTTCCTTCAGATGGCGCAGTATGCCATCCGTCACGGCCTCTATGTCGTGATGCGCCCACCAGGTGTATGTCCGGAAGAAATCAAGATCGGTGACGACTATCAGAAATATCTCATTTGGGTTTGGAAGTATGTGGCTAATCATAAGAGTGTTAAGAACAATCCGCATATCATGTTTGAGCTGGCAAACGAGCCGGTGCGCATTCTCGGAGACGACGGAAAATACACCCATTACTCTGAGAGCAGCATGAAAAACTGCACCAAATACTTCCAGACCATCGTCGATGCCATCCGTTCTACCGGTGCACACAATATCCTTTGGGTGCCGGGACTCTGCTGGCAACAGAACTATCAGGGCTATGCCAAGTACCCCATCAAGGATGATAACTTCGGTTACGCGGTGCATTGCTATCCAGGTTGGTACGGCAGTGACGCGGAAGTGGAATCCGTCGAGCAGGGCGTAGTGACCAAAGGCAACACTTATGCCGACTTCCAGGCAGGCTGGAGCGCAAGCATTGACAATGTGGCAAAGAAGAATCCTATCCTTGTCACCGAGATGGACTGGGCTCCCAAGAAGTATAACAG
Organism: uncultured Prevotella sp.; assembly: GCA_934256705.1. GTDB lineage: Bacteria > Bacteroidota > Bacteroidia > Bacteroidales > Bacteroidaceae > Prevotella. Next base: position 3,047 of record CAKQPF010000055.1, on the reverse strand, counting down.
TTCGTGGGGCAAGGCCTCTACCGGCGAACTGGGCGGCGTGGGCTTCGGTGCCAATTTCAGATATATCATGGACAAGACTGGAAATGTCAGCTGGATGCTCTTCACTGATGCCGACAAGCTCGCCAAGTATGACGATGCCGCACCCGATGGAGATACCTTCCTCACGTCACCGGATGCTTGTCCACGCTTCTGCTACCGTGCTTTCCTGGAGTATGCCAAGCCAGGCTGGGCATTCGAAGATGTCCTTTCCGACAATCTGTTCATGTTCCCGGGCACCAGTTCCATATTCAGTCCGAGCATCTGGGAGACGGGTACCCTCATCAAGAATGCTGACGGCACACGCACTTTGACCACTGGCCAGTATGGCTTTGGCGGTTGGAAGTTTGCTGACGGCCTCGACATGTCGGGATATAAGTATCTCGTGCTTAATCTTGCAGCCAAGCCGGCATCAAACCAATGGTCACTCCGTCTGTTTGACGAAAACAATTATTGGGGCGACCCTTACATGAAGTCTGTGAACACGAGCACCCGTGTCGTGGTGCCATTGGCTAGCATGAAGAGCAACAGTGCCGGCAAGAAGGTAGATGCTTCGCATATCTATATCCTCGGATTGTGGAGCCCGGGCAGCACGCCTATCAAGATCAAGAGCATCTATCTCACCAACAATTCCGACTATTCCGAGGAAGCATCCGGCATAGGTTCGCCTTCCATAGATGAAGAAGAGGTGCCTCTCTTCCACAGAAACGTGATGTTCAATCTCCAGGGACAGCAGGTGAAGTCCGTCCGCAAGGGGCAGATGTATATCCTCAATGGAAAGAAGTACATCCAGAGATAATGTCATCCTCACGTATCCTGCATCATGACAGTTAATCAGTTACATTAAAAAAATAAACGATATGAATACATCCACTGCATTGAAGACCATAGCCCTATGCGCTGCTATGAGTCTTAATGTCAATGCTTTTGCGCAAAAAGCACCTAAAGGAGGACTGAAAATCAGTGACGAACTCATTGGTATCTTCTTCGAGGATATCAGCAATTCCGCTGACGGAGGACTCAATGCCGAACTCGTCCAGAACGGTTCTTTCGAGTTTAATCCTACCATGCGCGACGGTTGGGGACCGGGCACTGCCTGGAATTTCCAGCGTCCGGGCCACTCTGCTGGCTATATCAATTTCGCTACTGACAGTCCTCTCAATGAGAATAACCCTACATATATGCGTATCCATGCCGAAAGGGTAGGGCATTACTATGACTTCGACGGATGGACCGGAGTGGGACTTCTCAACAGAGGCTACAACGGAATGAACGTAAAGGCTGGTGAAAAGTATGATTTCTCCGTCTTTTTCCGCAACAGGGACAAGGCGGAAAAGCCTGTGCGCGTGGTTCTTACTGGCAAGGACAAGAAGGTCCTCGCTGAGAATGTCTTCACGGTAAAGGGCAATGAGTGGCAGAAATATTCAGCCACATTCACTGCAGCCGAGGCTTGTCCTGATGCAAGTCTGCAGATCCTTCTGCTCGAAACGGGCGATCTCGATGTGGACATGGTCTCACTTATGCCGCAGAACACCTTCAAGGGGCATGGTCTCCGCAAGGATCTCGTCGAGGCTTTACAGGCTCTCAATCCTAAGTTCATGCGCTTCCCGGGTGGATGTGTAGTCCACGGAGGCGGTGATGGCTTCTGGAATACGTACAGATGGAAGACCACTGTCGGTCCGAAGGAACAGCGTAAGGCGCTCAAGAACACTTGGGGATATTGCCAGTCAATGGGATTGGGCTACTATGAATATTTCCAGTTGTGTGAAGACCTCAATATGCAGCCGGTGCCTATCCTCCCTTGCGGCGTAAGTTGTCAAGGCGTCAACGGCGGTTGGGGAATGAAAGGACAGGCTCAGAAGGTCGTTCCGATGGAGGAAATGGATGAATGGGTGCAGGATGCGCTCGACCTCATAGAGTGGGCCAACGGCGACGTTACCACCAAATGGGGCAAGGTGCGCGCTGAGGCTGGTCATCCGAAGCCGTTCGGTCTCAAGTATCTTGGCATAGGCAATGAGGAGAAGATTTCCCCTGAGTTTGCCGAGAGATTCAAGTATATGTATAGGAAAATCATGGAAAAGCATCCGGAAATCACCATCATCGGCACTGCCGGACCTGGTTCCCACGCAGGAAATCCTGACTATGACAATGCCTGGAAACTGGCTGAGGAGCTTGATATGCCTATCATCGACGAGCATTACTACGAGCCTCGCACGTATTTCCTTGAGAAAAGGCAGTATGACAACTATCCTCGCACCAGAAAGACAAAGGTATATCTCGGCGAATATTCCACTCAGGAGAAGACTCATGGCAACCAGTGGGGCGACGCTCTTGCTGAAGCTCTCTATCTGATGCACGTGGAAAAGAATGGCGATGTGGTCTGCATGACTTCCTATGCGCCTCTCTTTGCCTACAGACATAATACTAACTGGAACCCGGACCTCATCTATTTCGATAATGAGAAGCCTTTCCTCACCTGCAGTTATTACGTTCAGCAACTCTTCGGACAGTCGTCCGGTGATTACTATTACGGCGATTGCGTGAAGTTTGAGAATAAGGACGACAAGCATCTCGGACAGTCCGTCATCTACAATTCCAAGACTCGTGAGGTCTTCGTGAAGATGTGTAACTACACCGATGCTCCGCAGAAGGCCTCTTTCGACATATCCCGCTTCTCTGTAAAGCCACAGGCAAAGGTCACTGTCATCAAGGGTAATCTCGATGATGAGAACAATTACGACCGTCATCCGGTAAGCCCGGAGACAAAGACCGTAAAGGCAAAGAAGAAGCAGACCGTCACTCTCGCTCCGCATTCCATTGTGATGTATTCCTTCAAGAGATAGCAATCGCATCCCCCTTCCATATAAATAAGGACAACCGTCCTTGGTTGTCCCCCCGAAAAAAGAAGCCTCTCCCTCCCAAGGAGAGGCTTCCTTTGGTATGCTCGGCATGAGCTTATTCTAATGGGTGCAAGTCCCTAACAAGCCCTAATAGCGGGAATTGTATAGCTA
>CAKQPF010000054.1 GCA_934256705.1 uncultured Prevotella sp. | reverse complement strand
GCTATACAATTCCCGCTATTAGGGCTTGTTAGGGACTTGCACCCATTAGAATAAGCTCATGCCGAGCATACCGAAAATACAGAAAAACAGAGAGTTGCTCTGTTCTTCTGTATTTTTTATTGTATTTATGCGAATATCAGCCGGTAACGCGGCTGACACAGTGGCTCTTCCGTTCGGTTACTGGAAGGAATATACCACATCCATGAGCTTCTTGCCGAGGGCATCAGCCTCTTCCATGGTGTGTGCTTCGGAATAGACGCGGATGATTGGCTCCGTGTTACTCTTGCGAAGGTGAACCCACTTGTCAGGGAAATCAATCTTGACACCATCGATGTCATTGACCGCAGCATCCTTCTGAGCGGCATACATCTCCTTCACCTTCAAGAGAATAGCATCAACATCAGTGGTAGGAGTAAGGTCTATGCGGTTCTTTGCGATGAAATACTCAGGGAAAGTCTTTCTGAGTTCGCTGACCTTTACGCCCTTCTGTGCGAGAGAAGAAAGGAAGAGTGCGATTCCCACAAGGGCATCACGTCCGTAATGGCTCTCTGGATAGATTACTCCACCGTTTCCTTCGCCACCGATAACGGCACCTACCTCACGCATCTTGGTGGTAACATTGACTTCTCCCACAGCAGCTGCGGTATAGACACCACCATGCTTCTCTGTCACATCACGGAGAGCACGGGTACTGCTCAGATTGCTTACAGTGGCACCAGGTGTATGTGAGAGCACATAGTCAGCCACACTGACGAGTGTATATTCCTCTCCAAACATCTTTCCATCCTCACAAATGAAGGCAAGACGGTCAACATCAGGATCGACTACGATTCCGAGATCATAGCCACCCTTGGCAAGTTCGCCCATGATACCGCCGAGATTCTTCTCCAATGGCTCAGGATTGTGGGCGAAATCACCGTTTGCTTCGCCGTTGAGGAATGTATATTCCACTCCGAGACGGTCGAGAAGCTTTGGCAATATGATGCCTCCTACGGAGTTGATGGAATCAACTACCACACGGAAGTGAGCCTTTTTAATTGCTTCAACGTCAGCAAGTTTGAGATTAAGCACAGACTCCACGTGACGATCATCGAAGTTTTCTTCAGAATATTTGCCCATGTGGTCAACGTCAGCATACTCGAAAGCCTCAGCATCGGCAATGGAGAGAACCTCATTACCATCAGCCGCGGTAAGGAATTCGCCGCGGGAATTGAGCAGTTTCAATGCGTTCCAATGGCGAGGATTATGACTTGCAGTGATGATTATGCCACCATCAGCGCCCGCCATTGTAACAGCGAGTTCGGTAGTCGGTGTAGATGCCAGTCCGATATTTATGACATCATATCCCATTCCCATCAATGTTCCGCAGACCACATTCTTCACCATCTCGCCAGAGATACGCGCATCGCGACCGACAACGATCTTGTTTGACGCATTCTTCGTACTCTTACGGATGAAAGTAGCGTATGCGGAAGTAAACTTAACTATGTCAAGAGGATTGAGAGTATCCCCGGCAGGACCTCCGATGGTGCCTCGGATGCCTGAAATAGATTTAATCAGTGTCATGTTTATTTATGTTTTGATATGACGATGTAGGACTTGCGCAAGTCTCACAAGGCTGAAATCGGATTTTAGAGACGCAGCATCAGTTGAGTCCTCTCTGGTAAGACAGCTCGTAATAGCAGGCATATACGCCCTTGCTTGCATACTGATGTCCCTGGTCATGAGGCACAATGAGTCTTACCTTAGCTATTTCGTCGCCCTCTTCTGCCGGTCTTCCGAGACGGATATATGACAAAGGTATGAGCCATCCAGCAGGAACGGACGCACTGCTGTATGCCAGATACATGAGGCTGGAGCTGGTATTGAAAGATGCAGTGAATGAGCCACTTGTATTCTTCACATTATATTTGTCGCAGAGATAGCCGGTGGTGAGGCTCATATTGGTCAACTGGAGCGAGTCGCCATTGACATTATACTCCTTGAATCGTGAGAGCACGTCAGCACTTTCGCCTTTCTTCAGGATTTCACCACATCCACGATTGACAATCTGCATATAGACACCAGAGCTCTCAAAGAGCACATATTCATTCTTTGAGACATCGGTAGTGGTGTCATTAGCGAGGAAATCCTTCTCTGATATCACCTTTATCTTATGGTCAACAAGATATTTGGAGATAGCGGCACGCTCTGCATCACGCTGTTCTGCGTACGTCTCTACATCATCACAAGAAGTCATTGTGACTGCAACGACAGCGCACAATAAAGTATAAAGTATTTTTTTCATTTAGAATATATTACACAATTTCGGGTGCAAAGTTACGAAAAAAGGAGCAAATATCGTAAAACGAACAGTTAATTAAAATGAAGAAAGTGAAAGGCATCGGCCACTTGTACGCAATTTCGAGCCTACAACAGGTGGGAATAAGCGCGTATGGCATCTGCCACGATCTTCTCTGCTTCTTCTATAGAGCAGAAGAGTTTGCCTCCGGAAGCGTTCTTATGTCCGCCTCCATTGAAGAACCTTGCAGCCATTTCATTGCATGGGAAGTCATCAACGCTTCTGAGACTAAGCCATACAGTGTTAGGCTTCTCGCTGTCCTCACGCAGAGATATAGACAGCCTGTGGCCCTTCATCTGTAGCGGCATATTGACAAGTCCCTCTGCATCGCCCTTTATGTAGTTGAAGCGTTTCTGCTCTTCCTTCGTAATGACATAGTAGGAGGCGTGCAATGGAGCGAGGACCTTGAGCTTCTCATAGAGCACATAGCCTGTCAGACGCAGGCGGCTCTGGCTGAATGTATTGAATACGTTGCGGTAAATCCTGTCCTTGTCAATGCCCTTTGCGAGCAAGAGACTGATGATGAGGAATATCTCCGGACGAGTGGAATTGAATGTAAAGCCGCCAGTATCGGTCATCATTCCGCAATAAGCCGTCATTGCCATGTTCCTGGTCATGCCCTCATAGCCTCCGAGCTGATGGATAAGACGGAAGACGAGTTCGGCAGTGGAGCTCATCTCGGGATGGGAAATGGTCAATACAGTATCGACATCCGGACCCAGATGATGGTCAATCAGCACCTTGCGACCAGGAGCCGCAACGAGTTTTTCGCCCAATTCATCGGTGATTCGGGAAGGAGTGTTGAAGTCAAGGCAGAATATCGTGTCGCTTTCAGCAAAGAGTTTATCGACCGTCTGTGGCACTTTATCATATCGGATGATACGCTCCACGCCCGGCATCCATCTGAGGAAGTCGGGAAACTGGTCAGGCACCACGACATTGGCTATCTTGCCCTGCCTGCGGAGGTACTCAGCCCACGTGAGGCATGAGCCTATCGCATCGCCGTCTGCATTGACATGGCCGAGGATAAGCACGCGCTCAGCCTCGGCCACTATATCACGAAGCCGCACCAAGTCGGCTTCATTGAGTATGTTCAAATTCATATTTCGGTTTTTCTGTGAGAAAAAGGAGCCGTGGAAAGAAACTTAGTGACGGTAAAAAACGACTTACCGGTTTAGAAAAGTTTCTCTGGATATACGCCATCCTCCACGAGTTTGGCAATACGAGCCACAGTGTCAGGGCGGTCCTCAGAATAGGTTACGCCAAACCACTTGCTGGTAGTGTCAAGCACCTTGCATGTAGCAGTGCCGTCATTGATGAGCTTGTTGACCATCAATGGGATGAAGAACTCGGACTTGAGGTTTGCGATATTGGCAGGATCAGAAAGGTACTCCTTGAAATACTCCTCAGAATACTGGAAGTAGTCAGGAGTGAATCCCCACATATTCATGCTTACAGGAGCGTTTTCCTCTACGCCGACCCACTCTCCATCTTCCTTGTTGTCAGCGCGATAAGCCACAGAACCGTCTTCGAGACGTGCTATCTTGGTGCGCTCTACGCAGGTGGTGAGGTTGCCATTTGCATCCTTTGAGCAGATGCCACGGCTCACTGTACCGTTTTCGCTGAGGGTATTTCCTACGCGGAAGCCGACCATAGCATACTGGCCTTTAGCACCTTCAGGGAGTTCAGCAAGGAATTTGCCTATTACCATGAATGCGTCACGATTGTAGAAGTCGTCACAGTTGATTACGCAGAAAGGCTCCTTGATGATGTCCTTACCCATGAGCACAGCGTGATTAGTACCCCAAGGCTTCTGACGACCTTCAGGTACAGCGAATCCTTCCGGCAGAGCGTCAATGCTCTGGAAGCAAAGTTCGCACTTGATTTTTCCCTCATACTTAGAAAGAATCTGAGTACGGAACTGCTCTTCGAAGTCCTTACGGATTACCCATACAATCTTGCCGAAGCCAGCCTGTATCGCATCGTAAATACTATAGTCCATAATTGTCTCGCCATTAGGGCCGAGACCATCCAACTGCTTCAGTCCACCGTAACGGCTTCCCATGCCTGCAGCAAGAAGAAAAAGTGTAGGTTTCATAAGTTTATGTTTTAAGTACTTATCTATTTCAGCCTGCAAAATTACAAATAAAATACGTCAACACCAAATTACTGCCTCATTTTCTCCAAAAGTTTCTGCAATAATTGAGGCATATCCTCTATCATGGCGTCAATGGTCTTCTTGTAAGAGGGGAAGAAAGGTTGCTTTTCGATGGAGAGGAATGTGTCGATGTCACTCTCCGAAGCCGTCTCTATCATCGTATTGACCACCACGGTCTTGACGTTGCGGTTGAGATAATCGAAGAGGCGGTTGATGTAATCCATCTTCTTTTCCTTATCCGCTGCCGATCCTTTTGCCATTTCATTTGCTATGATGGCCTTCGTGCTCGACATGCTCGTGGCAAGCGCCTTGTCGGTGCCGTTGATGTCCAGATAGCGCATTATCTTCCTCAATTTCGTGGGATTACATTGCGAATGCGGGATATTCGAAGGGGTCTGACCTTGCGAAATGGCCATGAGAGCAGGAGCCATGTGATTCATTATCGTCTTCTGGGCAGCAGCTACATTGCCCATGACGTTCCTTGTGGCCTTGACCATCTCTGGCTGGAGCTGGAAATCGACATACTGCCGGAACTCGCTTTCCGTCATGTTCTTGCGGTAATAGTCCGCCATAACCTCCACGCTTTTTTCGACTGCATCCTTCATTTTGCCTTGCTGGGTGGGGTCGAGCTGGCCCTGCAAGCCTTCGATTACTGAGATTGCTCCTGCGTCCGAGAGCTTCTTGAGGCCGTCGGTATAAATGTCCGCCATTGCTATGGTGGCTTGGAGGAGGATTGATAATAGGGTGATCAGGATTTTCATTTGTTTCTGTTGTTTGGGTTATTATTGGGGAACCAGCCGGTAACGCGGCTGGCACAGTGGCGGATTGGTACGGTATTCTTGTTGGGAAGCGGCTGATTATTACGCTTTGAACTTGCTGAATATCTGTACAAAAGTACAGTATTATATTGAGGTATCCAAATAATTTAACATTATTTATTGGCTAATCCTGAAGAAAAAGGCGGGAGAATGAGCGGAAGGCTATGGAGAAAATTGTTCGATTTTTCCGTTCGGTGGAAACCAATAAAAAGCATCTTTGTATCACCCTGATAATCAAAGCGTTGCAATAGCATAGCTTTTACGGGGTAAAAGCATAGATATTAGGAGGTAATAACTATGCTTTTAGGAGGTAAAAGCTATGCTATTGCAACGTGAAAGCTTAGCTATCGCAAAATGATAGCATTGAGGTCATGTTTCTGTTCTGTTTTTCCCATCGTCTTTTGTTGCTTTTTCATGAGGACGGGAGCACAACAGGTTTACTTCTGCAGTTTGGCTGTCTTACTTCAGCACATAGACTGCGAAAGTGGAAGCAGGCACCTCTATGTCGAGCACTGCACCGGAAACGCTGATTTCCTTCTCCACCGGACGGATGAGATCCGGATCCTTGAGGGAGTTCTCGGCTGTCGGATTATTGCTTGAGAGGGTGATCACCTTGCCGGAAGTGAGTTTCTTGATGCCCTTGAAACTGAGTTTGACAGGCTGTGCCTTGTCGCTGATATTCGCCACCTTGACGTAGATTTCGCCGGTCTGCTTGTTGACAACGGCAGAAGCGGAGAGTCCGTTCTGGTCGGAATCGCCAGCCACCACCTTCCTGTTCATGGTGAGAGGGAGGACATTCGTGCCCTTATAGTGGGAATAGAGATACTGCACCCAGTAGGAGCATGTGCGGAAAGAATTGAGATTGTCGTACCAGATCATGTCCGGACGCCACTGCCATCCCTTCACGTGGGCGAAGAGCGGAGCGTAAGTGGCCATGTGCACCACGTCTGCATTGCGCTCATAGCCAGTCATGAATGCCGCTTCGAGGAGCGCCGCATTGAAGTGGTTCCACTTCTTTCCCTTGCCGTGGCAAGCGTATTCTCCTGCGAAGATCTTCGGACCCTTGCGGTCATAGTTGTCGTAACGGTGACGGTTGATGGAGTCGGTAAACCATGCTTCGTTGCGATAGAAATGCTCATCATAGAGGTCCACCTTCATTTCCTTCATCTTAGGCTGGAGCATACGGAACTTGTCACCTTCGGAGTCAGGACCTGTAGTGCCGATATACTTGATTTCAGGGTGCTTCTTCTTCAGCACGTCAAGGAACTTCCTGAGGCGGCTGGTGAATGCAGGATTGTCCTTATAGTCCCACTGCTCATTGCCGATACCGAGGAATCGCAGATTGAAAGGAGCAGGATGACCCATGTCGGCACGCACTTTTCCCCACTTTGTGCTGACGTCTCCATTGGCAAACTCGATGAGGTCGAGAGCATCCTGGATGTAAGGATCAAGGTCGTCGAGCGCCACGTGGCAGGTTTTCTCGTTCTTTATCTCATTCTGGAACTGACAAGCCAGTCCGCAGGAAATCACAGGAAGGGCATCACAACCGAAGTCTTCACAGAGCTGGAAGAACTCGAAGAAGCCAAGTCCGTAAGTCTGATGATAGTCAGGATATAAACGGTAAGGGAAAGTATTCTCCCAACGGTTTTCATTGAGCGGACGGTTTTCCACCGGACCTACAGAGTTTTTCCACTGATAACGCTGATTCAAGTCGGTTCCCTCAACGATACAGCCACCAGGGAAGCGGAATACGCCAGGGTGAAGGTCGGCAAGAGCCTGAGCGAGGTCTTTGCGCATACCGTTCTCACGACCCTTCCAAGTGTCTGTAGGGAACATGCTCACGTGCTCAATATCTACGGAAGAGATTGGCGACCAGAAGTCTTCGCCCTTGGCATGAGCGAGGAATATGCGGAGATGAGCGTCGTCCATAGTCTTGCGCGACTTGATGGTGACGGTGTATTTCTTCCATTCCTTGCCTTCCACCTTGATGTCGTCAGAGGTAAACTCTTGATGTTCACCCATTGTATCATTATCCACGAGTTGCACCTGAAGCACGGCTTTACCGCCTTCCGGACAGCGAGCATAGAGAGAGAAGCGGTAAGTAGCGTCCTTCTTGACAGCCACTCCGAAGAATCCTTCATTCTCTATTCCGGTGCGTTTGTGCGGATGTCCCGGGTCGGAAAGTCGCACATAGTGAGGGTTACGGTCGAACGGACCGCCCTGATCGAGCACCTGGAATTTCCCGAAAGGAATCCATCCCATAAACGGATTAGGAAACTCAAAGGAGCGATTCTTTATCATCTCGGCATAGAGACCACCATCGGCAGCGTAATTTATGTCTTCAAAGAAGATGCCGTACATAGTGCTCTGGATAGGAGCACCTACCTTCTTGGTCTGTATTACCATCTCATTGCTCTGGGCAAAAGAGCCTAATGCCGAAGCAAGAGCCAGGGAAGCAAGGAATAATTTCTTTTTCATGTTGGGGTTAGTTTTATAGTAGTTTAATATATATATATAATAGGTGTAAGTAAAACAGACTCTTGCAGCAATGTATGTGCATGGCTTTCGCAGTCCGTTTCTTTCGAGTGCAAATATAGTAAAAATAAATAACAGAGGAAAATATAAAGGCAGAAATTGACTGAAAAACGGTGCAAAAGTGTTGTTTAGACACCTCTATTTTGGAAAAAGCATATAAATAATTGTATTTTTCACATTTTTTCATGATAAGACTTTGGAATATTTTAAAAAAATTATAACTTTGCAATCACTAACTACAAAGTCAAAATAACCAAACTAAATTAAAGTTTACCACTTTTATCGTGCAACTTCCCGGAAAGGCGTGTGCCTTAATAGGCATTATCGTACCATTACGGATTTACACATCGTCAAGAAAGATAAATAACTAATTGAGTCCACTTTAAAAAGGAGCTCAGTCATTTATAAATGAAAGGTTATGAAATTAAGATTTGCATTACTCACTATCTTAGGATGCGCCTCTGCATCTATGCTGGCGCAAAACACTTTGACGGATGCTGATTTGAATAGTGCTTACACACTAAAGAGCATCGCTCGTCAGGGAAATCTCTGCCACGACCCTTCTATTTTCGTGGATAACATCACCAATCCGTCAAGCCCCGTCTATTACATATACGGTTCTCACCTCGGACATGGTAAGACTACTGCTGAGAAGAATTACCAGCAATGGACCACTTGGGGAGCGAATGAGAGCTCCACTACCGCTACTAATTCACTCTTCTGTAATACAAATGGCAACCGCATAAACTATGCCAATGCCTACAATAGCCACGCCATCACGAAGGTGAAAGACCTTAATGGCAAGGAAGTGACATTCGGTCCGTTTAACGCTCACAACTGGCAACGCAAGAATGGAACCATCAAAGGCAATCAATGGGCGCCTGATGTAATCTACAATAAGACGATGAAGAAATGGTGCATGTATATGAGTATCAACAGCGATGATTGGTGTTCTGTCATCGTATGCCTCACTTCCGACTCACCGGAGGGTCCGTGGAAATATCAGGGACCTGTCGTATTCTCTGGCTTTGCCGGCAAATGGGACCACAATGGTTACACCAAGAATGACGACTGGAAGAAGACAGACTTCGCCATTGCCACAGGATGCACTTCGCTCCCTGCAAGATATAATCCGAGCGGCACTTACGGTGACTACTGGCCTAACTGCATCGACCCTTGCGTATTCTATGATGATGACGACAATCTGTGGATGTCTTACGGTTCGTGGAGCGGCGGTATCTTCATGCTCCGCCTCAACAAGGAGAATGGTCTGCGTGACTATTCATACAAATTCCAGAATGTAGGTTCAGGCAAAGCCACTACCTCTGACGCTTATTTCGGAAAGAAAATTGCCGGTGGCTACTATGTCTCCGGCGAGGCAAGCTACATCGAAAAGATTGGAAAATACTATTTCCTCTTCATGTCATACGGTGGTCTGGAGACCACTGGAGGCTACCAGATGCGCATTTTCCGCTCTGAAAAGCCTGACGGCCCTTACAAGGATCCATACGGAACCTCTGCCATCTACTCCTCATACGTGATGAACTACAGTGCTACTGCAAGAGATGCGCGCGGTATGCTCCTCATGGGTGGATACAAATGGGAGCTCATGCCTTATGCTGAAATAGCGCAGGGACACAACTCTGCCATTACTGACCACAAGGGACGTTCATTCGTTGTCTATCACACTCGTTCCACTGTAGGTCATGAAGGCCACGAAGTGCGCGTGCATCAGCTTTTCCTCAATCAGGACGGATGGATTATGGCGGCTCCTTATGAGTTCTCCGGTGAGACGATTACCTATGACGATATAGCTTCAAAGGCATCGATTCCTGACAGCGAAATCCCTGGCAACTATCAGTTTATGCGCCATGAATACAATCAGGACACAAAGAATTTGGCTTACGAAACCCCTGTGGATATCGAGCTTACTGCTGATGGTAAGATTACTGGTAGCGCGACTGGCACATGGACTCGCACTGCTGGCACCGACTTTATCTCGCTCACCATCGGTGGCGTAGTATATAAAGGTGTGCTTGCCCGCCAGACTATCGACTATTCCGACATCCCTGCTCTCTGCATATCCGCCTGCTCTTCATCAAGCGGAAGCCTTACCATCGGGCAGAAATCATTCACCTATCAGCAGAACATCTGGTGCTCCAAAGCCGACTATAAGGCTGCTATCAAATACACGCTCGACAAGACTACCGTGCCTTTCTCCGACGGAAAGACCATCACCACCGCACAGACTCTCCCTACCAAGAGTTACTTCGGCGCAAAGACAGTATGGTATTCCAGCGATGAAAGCGTGATGACTGCCGACGGAAAGATAGTCGGCAAGGGCGACGTCACAATGACTATGTCCATCGAAAAGGATGGTTATGCATACAGAAAGGACTACAATCTCAAGGTGGATGCAGGCGCAGTGGTCACTCCTACCACCGCTAATTACTATCCGGATTGCGGTGCCAAGGATTTTTCCAACAGCTTCTGGAGCATGTTTTCCGACTACTACACCCTCGATAAGGGCAATTCCGCACGCTTCCGTTTCACAAACCACAACTCCGGGAGCGGCAGCAACTGGGAAAACTGGGTGCTCGTAGCCGCCAATTCCCAGCGTGAAAGTGCCGGATATGCTGAGTATTGCGTGCTCCGCAACGACAACTATGCGTGGGACAGCAAGGGCAACTGCCTGGAGAACTCCATGGCTTATCCCTTTTCCTTCAGCAGTATATTCAACTGGGACACTTTTGTCAGCGACATGAACGGCTCCACAGTGGATATGACCGTCAAATATACAAGTGACGGAAACATCGAGATGAACTCCACAATCAAGACAAAATCCGGCAGGACAATGCCCTACTCATTCATCTATCGCTGTGCTGCCAAGGCCTCGTCCATCTTCCTTTTCTTCACCACAGAGAAGTCATACATCACGTCAGAGACCACAGGCATCACCAATATCCAAGCCACACAAGGCAATTCACGCACATATAACCTCGCCGGACAGAGCGTCAACGGCAACTATCGTGGCATCGTGATAAGAAACGGCAAGAAGATGATAATGAAATAGGAGCGGTTCTATAAACATAAAGCCGCACTTCACTTCCCGCTCTGTTCATCGACAAGCAAACCATATCATTGCTGAGTCCACTTGAAAAAGTCATTCAGAAATCACCACCTTTGGGCATCAACGCCTGCAAAGGATAAAAGGACTGATTTCCGACTTCTTCAGGTGGGCTCATTTTGTTTGTCACATACTATTATTAAGCTATTCAATAGTCATGTGATAATATGAATATACCTTTAAGCAGACCTATGACTGGTTAAAGAATTATAATATTTTCGACGAGATGCAGTGAGTAAAACTAAAATCTATAACTTTGTATCGTCAATGATACGAAAGTTATTCTTATCACTTTTATTTGCGGTCCTTGCCGCTTCACTCGCTTATCTGGCGGGATTTACAGATATTGCTTACTCAGATGGAGACGCAATATCTGTGGAAAACTGCGTTGCTGAGCAATGTCCAGATGCAGAATACTCACAGGATTATATCTCGCCAACAGTCGATACCTGCAATAATATTTCCCACATACGCTTGGCAAACAGACTGCAAAAGGTGAGAAATTACAGCCACTCCAACGATTCTTACAGCGACAGCCACGGTCATACGTGGGAATATCTTGCAGTACATTCTTGTTCATATTATCTAAACCTGCCCCATAGATGTGATGTGCCTAATTACATCTACAATAGAAATCTTCGACTATAGTATGTTGTCTCTTATCATTGCAGGACAACATATTACAAACGAAATTTCAATCTAATGGGTTTAATCATATTATATTTTTTAGGTGCGCTGTCACTTTCTTTCCTTTGTTCCGTCCTTGAGGCGGTGCTTCTTTCCACTCCTATGTCGTATATTTCGATGAAGGAAAACCAAGGCAACAATACTGCCACATTGATGAAACGATACAAGAACAACGTGGACCGTCCGGTCGGCGCTATTCTTTCGCTCAATACCATAGCCCACACCATCGGTTCTGCCGGTGTGGGAGCGGAGTCCATCAAGATTTTCGGTGAGCAATACTTCGGCATTATCTCTGCTGTTCTGACTCTGCTGATTCTTGTTCTCTCCGAGATAATCCCTAAGACCATCGGAGCATCCTACTGGCGTTCGCTCGCCATGCCGTCCACCAGAATCATAAAGGTGCTCATTTTCATCACATATCCGCTGGTGCTGCTTTCCGAACTCATCACCAAAGTGTTCACACCAAAGAACCATCAGGCATCAATGAGTCGTGAAGAGGTGTCAGCAATGGTGGATGTAGGCACCACGGAGGGCGTTTTCCGCGAGTCGGAAAGCAAGATAATCAAGAGCTGTATCCACCTTTCCGGCGTGAAAGCGAGGAAGATAATGACTCCATCAGTAGTGGTGGAGTCTGCATATCAAGGCTTGACCATAAAGGAATTCTACGAACAGCAGGAGTGGAACTTCTCACGCATCCCGGTCTATGACAAGGAAAAGGATTACATCACCGGCTATGTGCTGAAGGACATGATACTCAAGGCGTTGTCGGAGGATAAATTCCAGACCCGCCTGTCAGACCTGATGCGACCGATTCTCACGTTCCAGGAGGACGAATCCGTCTATAAGATTTGGGAGAAGATGCTGGAGAAGTGCGAGCATATCTCCATCATCATTGATGAATACGGCACCCTGCGCGGAGTAGTCACAATGGAAGACATCATCGAGACGATGACTGGAGTGGAGATAGTGGATGAAGATGATGTCGCTGTAGATATGCAGGCTTTCGCCAAAGAAAAGTCTATGAAGATGCTGGAAAGCAGAAAATAACCGGATAGTTCCCTACTTTTCCTAACAAGGAAAAATGGAACAAAAAGTCGATGTGATAGCCATCATTTTGCGATAGCTAAGCTTTCACGGTCTAAAAGCATAGATATTACGTTGCAATAACTATGCTTTTAGGCTGTAATAGCTATGCTTTTACACTCCGAAATCTATGCTTTTACAAAGTATTGATTTCCAATATATTACAAAAGTGCTCTCTTGCCGTATTGCCGATACGGAAAAATGGAACAATTTTATGTGGGAGATGAGGTTATAATATCAGTCTCCAAAAGAAATGAAAAAATAAAAAAACGGTTTTGGGTTGTTGGAAGTATAGCGCAAACTAACCGACAACCAACAACCCAAAACCGAAAGCCCAGAACCAACAACACCAAACCAACAACAACCAACCGACAACCAACAACCCGTTTTAGAACGGATAGCCGATGGCGAAGTTAAGGCAATGCGCCTTGCTGAAGCTCGGTATGTTGAAATAACCGCCCTTGGATGTCTCGTAAGGCGCATGGAGAGCATAGCCCCAGTCGAGGCGCAAGACGAAGAAATCAAGGTCGTAACGGATTCCTACGCCTACTCCCACGGCAAGGTCATTGAAGAACTTGCTCGCCTTGAAGTCGCCTCCGTTCATGCTCTTCAGGAGATTGTCGGTGTCTGCATCACCTGTCGGAGTGGCATCTACGTCACCATTGAACGTCCACACATTGCCTGCATCGATAAACAAGGCTCCATAAAGCGAACCGAAGAGATGCGGACGATACTCAAGATTCATGACAAACTTCATATCACCCACGTTGGTGAGGTAAGCGAGGTCGCTGTCCGTGACGTGCGAACGACCGGGTCCGATGCTTCTTGCTGAGAATGCACGGACATTATTAGCTCCGCCCACATAGAAATACTCCGAGTAAGGCGCACTGTCGGAATTGCCATAGACCTTCAATACGCCAGCCTGTGCATGGGCCACGAGCGATGAATGGTCGCCGACACTCCACGTCTTGCGCCAATCCACTTCCGCTTTGACAAACTGGGAGAACGGTGCCTTGAACGTCACTTTATCCTTTTCATTCCATGATTTGCCTGCCGCAAGATAGCCGAGAGCAAGGAAATTGGAGGCTTCTGTCAGCGTGGCAGAGAAATAAATAGGATTGAGATAGGACATCGGCGACGTGAAACGGTAGTTGTACCTCATCTTCGTGATGAAATAATCCTTCGCGCTTGCGGTCAATATCGGCGATTCCAGCACCTTGTCCAGATACTTGTCCGTCATGTGGGCAAGGCGGTCGTACTCCACTATAAGAGGTGAAATCTTGTGGACAGACTGCTTTGTGGGCTGGAAGATGTAGGTAAGTTCGGACGAAAGGATATGTCTGCGGAAATAGTTGCTCCTGTTTATCGTCTCACGGGAAAGGGTGATGACTGTGGAAGGCGTGGTCTGCCAGAGCCGTCTCTTGGGTCTGAGGAAGTTGGGGAGAAACAGTTTCGGGATGGTCAGCGAGAGGTCGCCAGATATTTCATAGTTTGCATTGTCCTTGTCAAACAGATGGTCGGGCTCAAACTCATAGCTTGCACCGAGATTAAGGCTCAGCAATTCTCCGCCACGGAAGGCATTTCTCTTGGCGAAACCCATCTCCACGCCCGGTCCCTGCCTACCGGAAGTCTTGCCTGTATAGTTTGCCTGAAGGGAGAAATCATAAGGTTTGTCCAGCACGCAGTTGATATTCATGTCAAGGATTCCCGCTCCGGCACACTCCTTTCCATCGCGCGTCACGACCATTGTGTCGGGAATGCTGACGTAATGCCCAGCCTCATCGGTGCGTGGAGTGAACTCCATGCCTGACGAAGCATAGATACCTTTAGCCAGAAGATTGTTGACCGACTCCTGGTAGGACTCTTCCGAGAACAGCTGACCGGGGAAAAGCCTGACATCAGAGAGGATGACGCGAGGGCGGATAGGCGGCTTCTTGCCTCCGAAATGCACGGTGAGGATGCGTCGCTGGATGGAGTCGGTAAGCTCTTCCGTGGCAGTGCGCTGGATTTTCACGTCGATTTTTCCCACCACCCACTTGCGCATCGCCTCTTCGGGAAGCGAGTCTGCGAGATGAATCTGCAGGCGGACATGCTCCGGCACCTTGAGGGTGTCGGCACGGAAGGTGGTGTATGACTGCTTGTAGAAGTAGTAACCGTTGTTGCGGAAATACTTGTAGATGCGGTTTCTTTCGGCATCAAGGACGCTGATGTCAAAGGGATTACCCGGCTTTATCAGCGATCTCGTGGCGGCAACGGCCTCATATTCCTTCTTTGGGAAATGCAGGAACGACACGGTGTCAATGCGAAAGACCGGTCCGAGATCCACTTTATATGCTATCTTTGCCGTCCTTGGACGTGCGATACTGTCGTTCTTCGTGGTCTTTGGCTTGCCTTCGATGACGCTGTAGTCGATGTTTCCACGGAAATAGCCATGATTCTGCAGCACCGTCTCTGCCACACTGGTGCGCAGTTCGGGATTTACATTGCTCATCAGCACGGGCGCTTTGCCGAATGTACCGTTGAGCCAGCGTGCCAGAGCGTTCTCTTTCCCGTTGCACGCATTGTATATCCAGAGCGCATAAGGGAAGGGAGTGCGATAATAGGATGACCCGAAAAGGGCACCATTGGGCGCTGTAGCGAGGGCTGCCTCTATCTCTTCCTGGGTGGCATTGAAGTGGGAACCGCTCTCATAGTTGGTGTATTCTATCGGTTTCAGTCCGGTATAGAGCTGTTCTCCCGGTTCAAGAGAAGAGGTGGTAGAGCATGACCCGAGCATCATGACGGCGAGGAATGCCGCCATGAGCGAGAGAATCGGGAGGCAATGGCCGCGTCCCGTTTCTGCTTTATATATATAATAATGTGTTGGAATCATTGCTTTTGAGGTATGGAATCATTTTTGACGGAAGACGGAACGGCATTTGCAGAGTCGCTGACAGCCCGCATTGTGGCGGCAGAACGCATAGGCATGGTGTCCGGCACCTTGATGCGGAAGATGTCCTTGAAGTTTTGCAGTTTGCGCTTCCACATATATCCGCCGCCATATTGTCCCACATAGCCTTCGAGGAAGTCATATACTGCACGCTTGTAGAACAGCCGCAGGTACTGGTTTGAGGTGTCGGAGGTGCGGTATTGCAGTTCCACATTGTCGAAGAAGGAATTGTTCTGCCCGCTGACATCTGGTCCGGTGCTTATCTTTCCGCCTACTGAAATGGAGAGACGGTTGTTCCAGAAGCGCTTGGCAAACTTGAATGCGTAGTCGGTGTGCATGTGTCCCGTCTCGTCGGTGCTGTTCTCCAGACCCACTGAAAGGTCGAGAGTGCGGAGCGCTGAGCCTGCAATGCTGTTGATTTCCGACTGGAGGAAGGCGCTGAGAGCCGAGTTCATGGTGAATGCCGACGTATTGTTCTCAGAGAGATACATGCCTGTGGTGAGCATGGTGACGGCGAGTTTGCCGCGCTCTTCCACGGATTTCGCCTGCAATTCGTCGCTTATCGTCTGGTTTTCCGGCGCATCTATGAGGAATTCCAATCCCATGTCCTGCAGCGTTTTCGAGATTGCTACGCCGCATTTGAACAGCACCACCTGATTAACTCCGTTGAGATCCACCGTAGCGCGGTTGTCCTCCAGGGCGGTGATGCTGAGCCTTGGGTTCATCATGTCGCCGGTAAACTCCAGATAACTGCCTTCGGAAATGGAGAATGTCTTGAGAGGAATGACAGGAAGTGAATACTTCATCTCGCCCGAAGATATGGTGTATCTGCCCGTAAGCCTTATCTCGTCGGAGATATAGCGCATACGCAGTTCGCCTCCACCGAGGATATCGAGGTAGTTGGTGTGATTGGTGTTGAGCCAACAGGTGACGTGCGCTCCGTCATTCACATCGACAGAGAGGTCCATATTTAGTCCGTCAATGGCTGGCGGAACCTCTGAATGATGCTCTTCCACGTCGAGATCGGTGAATGTGACCAGTTCTTTCAGACGGTTGTCTGTAGTGATTGGCGAGTCACGGAGTATGTAATAGAGGTCTGTAGTAGGCAGAACCTCCAGTTTGCCACGCATCCTGAGCTGAGCCAGTTCTCCGGTAAGCTGACCATAGAAATTGACATAAGCCTTGCCGTAAGCCTCTGAACGACGCGTCTCCTTCGCGTCAATGACGAGCAGATTCTTGCCTCTCATGCGCAGATTGGCGGTGATGTGGTCGGTATTGCCGAAGTCTATGTCGCCCATTATGATAAGCGGCTGGTTGTTGTTGGCATACATCTGGAAGTTTTCGAGCAGGAGTTTCGAGCCGACAATGCGCACAGGGTCGTCATCAAACTTCATCGTGACGCCGTAAGGCACGGATATCAGGGAGGCATCCTGCAGGAACACCTCGCCATTGACATCGGGATGAGCCACCGAACCCTTCACCGTTATGGTGCCTTCGCCTGTTCCTTCCAGACCGATAAGCTGGTCTGGGACGAAACCATTGGCGAGATCGAGCGGCAGTTTCTGCAGATTGACGACGAGGTCTATAGTGCCTTCATTCTCAGGTTTATAGCCACCGTTGACATTAGCCACCTCCAGACCGTCCTTTATCAGGATTCCGTCGATGTGATGCGTGCCGTCCTCCATCGGGATATAGACGAATTCAGAGGATATATTGCCTACAGGGCAGTCCTCATAGATGAGTTTCTGGAACTCCACACTGCTGGAAACGGACAGGTCATTGGCTGTCTGGATGACGTGGAAGTCGCCGTCCATGATGCCGGAAACCTTCGGCATATACGGGATTACCGAAAGAATCTCAGCGAGATCTATGCGGTGGAGCGAGAAAGTGATGTCCTGCAGGGCTTCGATATTGTCGTCATCGGTGTATATCTGCATACCTGTGCCGTCGTCAGCACGCAGCACCATGTCTGCCGAGACGCGCATATCCTTGGAGAGGAAGATGTAATTATCGTCATTGACAGCGAAATCCTTGTAGCCCACGGTCTGCTTCTGCTTGGCGAAGGAGATGCGTATGCCCTCCTTTTCCATTTCCGCCAGCGAACTGAGATTGAGTATTTTCCTGCCTTTCAGGTCGGTCATGACGATGTCGGAGGTGACTGCATTAGGCATAAGCATGCCAGAAGCTGTGGCCTGGTAACCGTATTGCGGCTTGTTCTTGTCGTTTTCCACGTCTATACGGTATCTTATGTCTGTCTCGTCTGACGTTACCTTGGCGGTAAATCGGTCCAGTTTCATGCCTTCTGCACTGAGAGTGTCGATGCGAAGCTCTCCATTTATGCCGGATTCAGGCGATGTGGAGAAGTCGGCATAGAGGTTTGCCACGGCGAAATCATAGCGTTTCAGTCCTCTTGCCACAGGGTTTTCCTTGCCCATGGTGAAGAACACCTTCGACTTAGGCAAGGTCTTGCGGAAAGCATCGCCGTCTATCACGCGGTCATTCCATTGCCTTGCCATCTCCTTTGCCATGCGGTCGGAGAGTCCGAGGATATATTTGTAGCCACCGCTCACGTCTGCCCTGAGATGGAAATCACCGCAGTCAGCCACGGCATGGGTGGTATCGCGGCGCGTCAGCAGGTCAATGACCATGTCATCAGGGCGATATACCTGCTCAGCACTTCTGACTGTGACATCTCCCACGATGCCCTGCACCATGTAGTAGTCCTTCATGTCGGAAGCGATGTCTATATGTGCGCAGCCTCCTATGCTGAGGGGCGCTTCGGCTATCTGCAGCCGGTGGAAGTCAGCGTAATTGAGTTCGGAAATCAAAGTGGCACGGATAGGATTGCGGCTCATCAGCGCATCGAGCACTATGGTGCCGTCAATCATCTCGTTTCTCGACGTGAGGTTAGCCCTTGCCCTGCCTTTTTCGAGCAGAGCCACGAGGGAGATATTGTTGAGATTCCATTTGTCATACTTGAAATCGCTTATCTCCGCCTTGGCAGTGAGGGTGGAATGCGGTGAGAAGAAGTCGGTTCCCCTACCCTTCAGCTCCGCTTTTCCGGTGAAACCGCCGAGATTCATGCCCTTGACATAATGCTGAATCTGGAAACTTTTCGCGTCAACGATGGCAGAATAAGCCTCTGTAGCGGCGTTATAATATGCCTTTCCCGCCATTTTTCCACGGCTTTCAGCCACATCGAACGACACATTCGTCGCCCTGCCGTCCATCTTCAGGTCGGCTACGGCATGGGTGGAAGGGATATCTATCATGCTCTGGAGGTCACGGCTCAGCATTGTCTTGACGAAAGCGAGGTTGTAAGTCCTGGCATCGAGGTGGAAATCAGCCTTTATCCTGTCCATATCCGTAGGATAATCCGCCTTTCCCTTAGCCGCAATCTTCATGGCTCCAGGCAGTTCCATCATGGCTTCGCTGACATCCACATGGCGCATATTGCCCTTCATCCTGGCCTTGACAGCGAGCGGATGGGCAGGCCATTGGCGACGGAAAGCCGGAGACATGTCGCCCATAGCGAGCAGAAGGTCTTCCTTGGAGAGCGAAGCCGAGATGTCGGCATCCATCTGTCCCGGATTTTTCTCGTCCATCACGTTGAGGTCTATGCTCACTTCCGCTTTCAGATCAGATGTAGGAGTCTTCATCGCAATGCGGTGAAGGCACAGTCTGGTGGAGTCCATCACCGCCTTTCCCGTGAGGGAAGCGAGGACGATTCCGCTCTTTTCTTTCATCGCGCACTGGCGAACCACGACGCTGAGGTCGGGTGAACAGAAATGCAGGGAGTCGATGCCGAGATGTATATCCGACAGGGCTATATGGTTAGGGTCGAGACCTTTAAGCCTTGGCTCGAAATTATTGTCGTAGAGTATTCCGCCATTCTTCCAGTCGATTGACGCAAGGTCATACTGTCCTTTGTAGAGGTCGAAGCGTCCTTGCCTTGCTTTCACGTCTGCCAGCACGGCTTTTACCTGGAGAGTGTCGCCCGGCATGTGGACCGTTACATCGGAATTCCTCACGTCGAGCTTGTCAAGATTTATCTTCCAGTAGTTCTTGCTCTCCGTAGTATCTTCCGGAACGGTGTCTGACAGCGCCACATCGAGGTGCGCACCCTCTATCATTGCCTTGTCAAGGCGCAGCGTCTCCTTGCCGAGGTCTATGCCGTGGCTCTCCAGCGAGAGCAGGGCGAGCGTGCCTTTCACCCTTGCTTCGTGCACGAGGTTGGCGGTATTCATCTTGAGGTCATAGACGTCGAGGCGGTCTATCTCCACTTTCTTGCCGAAAAGGGGAAGCAGACGCACATCCACCACGGCACGCTTGAGGTCGGCTATGGTGTCTTTCTGCTGAGGTATGGAGTCATTCTGCCGGATGATTTTCACGCCATCCACACCGAGGTCTATCGGAAAGACGAGGCATACACGATCCACAGTGATTTCCATGCCCATCTCTTCGGAGGCATAAGCCGTGACTTTCTGCAGCGCCCAGTTCTGGACTGGCGGCAGATAAAGCGCGATGGCTGTCAGCAATATGATGATGAATGGGGTGAGGACAATGCCCAATGCCCACTTTTTTATTTTGCTCATATCGTTCAGTTAGTGTCGCTTCGCCTGCTGTTTTTGTCCGCTTGTTTTTCAGGAAACGACATATTTAGGGAACAAAGATACAGTAAAAAATACACATTGCAAAGAAAATACTGCTCTTTTTCTTTGAAAATCCAGGTAAATGAGTTAATTTTGTCCCCTAATATGCAAGTAATATACGAAGACAACCATATCATCATCGTCAGCAAAGCTACTGGCGAGATAGTGCAGGGCGACAAGACGGGCGACATCCCACTCTCTGACACCGTCAAGCAATACATCAAGGAGAAGTATCAGAAGCCGGGAAACGTGTTTCTCGGAGTGGTGCATCGCCTCGACCGTCCTGTGAGCGGACTCGTCGTTTTCGCCAAGACGAGCAAGGCGCTTGCCCGCCTCAACGAGATGTTCCGCATCGGGGATGTGCACAAGACCTATTGGGCAATAGTGAAAAACCGCCCTGCTGTGGAGGAAGACACTCTGACCCACTGGATTGTGCGCAACGAGAAGCAGAACAAATCATACGCTCATGACAAGGAGGTGAAGAACTCCAAGAAGGCTGTTCTCCACTATCGCCTCATCTCTTCATCCACCAATTACCATCTGGTGGAGGTGCAACTGTTCACCGGACGACACCATCAGATACGCTGTCAGCTCGCCAAAATCGGCTGTCCCATCAAAGGCGACCTCAAATATGGTGCGCCGCGCAGCAATCCTGACGGCAGCATCAGTCTGCTCTCACGCCACGTGGAGTTCGTGCATCCCGTCTCAAAAGAGCCGATTTCATGCGATGCCCCATTGCCGGAAACTGACATCTGGCACACTTTTCCTCTGTAAAATGAAGAATGAGGAATGAAGAATGAAGAATGAAGAATGAGAGTTACTTATTTTTACAGTGAAAAGTGAAAAGGGAAGAGTGAAAAGTGAAAAATCACGCTGACGCAGTTGGGAGAACAATGCTTAATTCATAATGCTTAATTCAACTTTCACAAGCTAAAAAAGCCCCTCACTCCCCACTGTCGTGGGGAAGATAAAAACATCAACCAGTTGGAGGTTGATTTTGTGGTGAACCGCCCTCCATACAGAGTCTATATCCAATCGGCTTTTCACATGCCTACGCCTGAAAAGGAACAACAGGAGCGTCGCCCATTGCTGTCTATCAACGACCATTTCCGAAAAATTGTCATTGTCGGTAATGATATTCATCGCAAGGAGGACGAACTCGGTGTGTTGACGGTTGGACTCTTGGATTTTCTGACAGATAAGGATTTGTTGGAGCAAGGTTAATCGTCAATGCCGTCTAAATGACTATAAGAGTTGCCTAAAAGTCCTTTTTTAGTAATTGGTACTAAAAAAGGACTTTTAAGCGAAGAAATGATTGTTTTCTACGCAAAGGTGTCAATTTTTATAATACTTATCGGTTACGACTGTGCCATTACTATACCGACAACTTCTGATGTAAATTCCATGCAAACTTGGCTCGGTTGTAAGTCTTTGTCCATTGATAGAATACCAAGTCGTATTGATTAAACTTCTGTCATCGTTGGATATTGGTTCAATTCCAGTAGATTGCCCTTTGATATGCTTGAATATCCACTCTAAACGTTCGTTGGTATAGCTTTTCTTGCATACATCCTCATGTGTCCAGCCATCTTCTATGTCAAACTTGTATTCTGCTTTGTAGTTGTCCATTTCTGCTAAGAACGTTTCCACATTTGATATTTTCATGATTTTATCGGCAGTACCCATTACCGTGTAAATCGGAACTCGTGAAATTTCCTCCGCATCCAAGCCTGTAGGATTGCCTGCGACAGGCATCGCAGCGGCAAACAGATCTGAATGGTTGGAGAGCATACCCCATGTGCCAGTTCCCCCCATTGAACCACCAAAAATGTAAACCTTGTCGGCATCAACAACGCCTCTGTCTATATAATTTTTGAGCAAAGCCACCAAGACATCTTGGGTAGAGCCGAGCCATGCCTTATCTGTTGGGCATTGGGGCACGAGCATGATTGCCTTACGGTTGTTGGCAGAGAGCCAAGAAGCTATGCTATTGATGCCTGGTTCCTGCATCTGCGTTTCGTTATCATTACCCTTACTGGAGCCTCCGTGCAGATAGATGACGAGCGAAGCCTTGTTGCCCAAACCGGGGATAGTTGCCTTGCGATATGGAAGTGTCATTCCATTGTTGACAAAAGTCTCCTTGGAAAATTCTATTTCTTGTGCGGAAACTTCGCCATGGCTGAGCAGAGTCAGCAAGGCGAAGAATAGGAAAAGTCTGTGTGTCATGAATTACGTTGCTTTTTGTTTAACGGTCTTTGGTCTTGTTTTGCGTATCGCCTCATGAGCAGTCTTTCTTGCTCTGACGCACCGCCTTGACGGTTAGGACGTTGGCGAGGTCCTAAAGCCCATATATTCTTCTTGTAATTGCAATAGGTTGCAACAAATTTCTCGGTGACGGCATAGCTGAAAGCCAACTCTTGGGCGATATGCTTGGCCTCGATTTCAGCCAGTTGCTCACGTGAAACCCGCTGTTGGCGATTGGTCTGCTGTGCAAATGCTGTTACATAAGATACAACCATTACGATTGCTACAAGTAATGTACTGTTTTATCATCGATGATCATGTGGCATTAGTCTTGTTTGTTGTTTTCAATGCTTATCTGATATGCCTGTGTGTTACAGGTCTCATGTAAGGATGTAATGTTTCTTCTTGCCATTCACCACCATTCTGATAGGATTTTTCTTGTTGACGGCAAAGGCATCAAGTTCGGCTTCTGCTGTGGCCTTTGTGAGTCCTGTCATATTGCTGTACTTGGATATGGTCAACTGTGGATTGTTCTTCAAATAAGCCACAGCCATTTCCAAACGGTCTTGCTTGCTCAGTCTGTTGCTTATACGAGTTGTCACCGTAGGACGTGCCACTACAGTTGTGACAATTGGGCGATGATAGCCGTAATGATGTATGCGACTGTAATGTCTGCGTTGCGCAAAGGCGGTGGTGCCAATCAATGCCATGAGGGCTATGAGTGTTCCTTTCTTGATTTTTCTGATTGTTATCATATCAATTTCTCCTTTATCTCTTAATTTGTTAATTATACACAGGAATAAGATGTGCCTTGTGGTTGTATTCCCTTCATGTTGTTTCGCCATTTTCAATTGAGTTTTTTTTGTTGGGCGTTACAATTATATGACTGAAGTTTCCCACCCCAAAATAATGGGGTAAAAATAACAGTTTCTCAATAAAAAGTTGTATCTTTGTAATCGCTA
>CAKQPF010000053.1 GCA_934256705.1 uncultured Prevotella sp. | reverse complement strand
ACGTACGGTGGTGTGAGAGGTCGGAAAACGAAAGTAGGAGAAAAACTACTTCGTTTTCCTCCTACTCGATTTTTCTTATGGCTCAGAAGATGCCATCAGCCAAATGCACTGCTATCGTGATGCCATTTTTGGGCGTTATAGATTTCATTTTGAAGTTTAATAGGCCACAAAAAGCAACTCAATTGCACAATTTTGTCTTATTTACGTAGAAAAACAACCCTGTAGTTGTGTTTTCTCGTGAAAATCAGTTATCTTTGTATGCGAAATGGCAATAGCCAAATATAAATGGTACAAAGCGAAATACGTCTAAGATGATAAAGGAAACAATATCATCGGACTTCCTGCCAATATATTCTATGGCACAAGCATCCCGACCTGTATATTGGTGTTCAAGAAATGCCGAAAGGAGGATGACAACATTCTGTTCATTGATGCCAGCAAGGAGTTTGAAAAGGTAAAGACCCAGAACAAGCTCCGTCCGCAGCATATCAAGAAGATTGTTGATACCTATCGTGAGCGCAAGGAGATAGAAAAGTACAGCCATCTCGCCACACTGCAAGAAGTGGCAGAAAATGACTACAATCTCAACATTCCTCGCTACGTAGATACGTTCGAGGAAGAAGAACCTATCGACATTCACGCTGTCATGAAAGAAATCAAGGATTTGGAAGCCAAACGAGCCGACCTTGACAAGGAGATTGAAGGGTATTTGAAGGAATTGGGATTGGCGTAACCATATCAACCAAACGGTTGGTATGGTCATGCTTGAAAATAAAGACTTTATATGTGTCCAATGCCCAACTATCCAATATTTTAGGATAGTTCTAACTAAAGAGAAACAAAAGAGAACGAAAAGCAACCTGTTGGTTTTTTCAACAAGTTGATAGAGAGCAAAAGAAAATGGCAGAAAAGAACAATATACCGCAATTTGTGAATAACGATTCGTTTATGGCAGATAAGAACTATGTGAAGTGGTTGTCTGACTTGAAGAAACGTTTCCGCATGTCACAGCTTAAAGCAGCTGTCAAAGTGAATACGGAAATGCTCAAATTCTATTGGAGTTTGGGCGAGGACATTTGTGAGAAGCAGAAACAATATAAGTGGGGCGCAAACTTCATGAAAAGGTTGAGCCTTGATTTGCGTGCAGAATTTCCAAAAGCTGAGGGATTTTCTGTTGTCAACTTGTACTATATCAAACGTTGGTTTGTTTTTTATTCTTCGCATACAAACTTTTTTTACCAAGCTGGTAAAAAATTACAAGATGTGAAAGATGTAGCATCACCAATGCCAGAAATATTGCTTAGTGTACCTTGGAGACATCAGACAGTAATTGTCTCTAAATGTGAAACAATAGAGGAGGCTACTTTTTATCTCAAAAAAGTTTTTACCGACGGCATGAGCCGTACTGAGTTGGCACACGCTATAGAAACAAAACTGTACGAACATACAGGCAAGGCTCTGAATAACTTTGATGTTACACTGCCACGACCTCAAAACGCACTGGCAACAGAGATCATAAAAGACCCTTACAAGTTGGATTTCTTCTTATTGCCAAGCAAGTTCAGCGAAATGGACTTGGAGAACAAGTTAGCCACAAACATTACTCGCTTCCTCTTGGAATTAGGTAAAGGCTTTGCCTATGTCGGTCGGCAGATGGAACTTGACACACCAAGTGGCAAGTCATACTTCCCCGACTTGGTGTTCTATCATACTCGGCTTAAATGCTATGTGGTGGTGGAACTGAAGATTGTGGACTTTATGCCAGAGTTTATTGGCAAACAGAATTTCTACGTTTCGGCTGCTGACGAGTTGCTTAGAGGCGAAGGAGACAGTCCAAGCATCGGTATTCTTCTTTGCAAGGACAAAGATTCCTCCGTTGTAGAATGGTCATTGCGTGGCATAACTACTCCTTTGGGGGTGGCAAGCTATCAGCTGCAAGAGGTCTATGAACGGACATTGCTTGAAATAAAGCAAGAAGCCTCCAAGGAAGAAGATTAAGAATGTTTAAAACCTACCACAACTTGTGGAAGATTTTGTCTACCAGACTGGTAGATTATTAAAATTATTCCATTTCTATTGACAGATTTGGGTTTATGATTAGCATTTACCTCCTACCCGATTTTTCTTATGGCTCAGGAGAGGTTGTCTATCTGCGGAGAATCTCTTCTGGGCCCATTTTTGAGTATATTTTCACATTTGTTAATACATTTTCGACCCTATTTTCAGAAAAATAATTTTTGTCGTTTGTAATTCCACCCTTCCACCTTTGCTTGGTTATTATTCTGATAATCAGTGGTTTATGCGGGGTGGAATTATGGGTGGAATATGGGTGGAATTACACGAAGTTCCACCCATATTCCACCCATAATTCCACCTTATCTAACGTGTTGATTATTAAGCACATGAATTGTGAGAGGTGGAAGGGTGGAACTTCTTTTGCATAATTTTTTTTCGGAGAATTATAGCCGAAAAGTTGTGAATAAAAGTTAATTTCGATCCAATTTACCCAAACTGTCAGGCCCTAACCAATCTTACCTCATAAGTTTCTCCCTCTCCCTGAAGGGGGAAGATGGTTCTTGTTGGGCTGTAGTTGGGCTCTTGTAAAAGCTATGCTATTGGGATGTAAAAGCATAGTTATTGGGATGTAAAAGCATAGTTATTGGGATGTAAAAGCATAGTTATTGGGATGTAAAAGCATAGCTATTAGGATGTAAAAGCATAGTTATTAGGATGTAAAAGCTATGCTATTAACTGTCAAGCCATTCCAATACTTCATTGCGGCGTGTGCGACTGACGAAGATATCTGGGATGTCGTCCTCTCTTAGGCTGAGGCGGAGCCTGCCATTGGCAAGACGCTCGGTGGCGGAAATCTGCTCTATGGGAATTATATACTTGCGATTTACCTGTTTGAACTTCTTCGGGTTCATCTGTCTGGCGACAGTTTCTATCGTCATGTCGATAGGGAAGGAGGAACCATCGAGGAGATGGATGTATGTAGTCTTCTGTTCGGAGGCGATATATCTCACGTTTGCCACGAGAATCACCTTATCTCCTTTAGCCATTTTGGTCACGAAGCGCTCACGATAGACGCTTTCTTCGCTGATTTTGTCGAGCACTTCTTTCTCATGAGGGCGGATAAGGCGTTTTGCTTTCTTGATGGCAATCCTCAATTCTTCTTCATCTATAGGCTTGAGCAGATAGGAAAGGCTATTGTATTCGAAGGCGCGGAGGGCGTGTTCGTCGTATGCTGTGGTGAAGATGATTGGAATATCATCTGGGGCAAAGCGGAGGGCATCAAAACTAAGACCGTCATTCAGTTGGATGTCGGCAATGATGAGATCCACGTGGTGCAGATACTGGAAGAAGTCCTGTCCTTGCTTAACGCTTGATATTGGTCCTACGATATAGTTTGTGGGGTCAATATTCTCCAGCATGGAGTGAAGCAAGTGATAATTGTGTATCTCGTCTTCGAATATTAGAATCTTCATAAATAGGTGGTCAAAGTTATTATTTTAAGTAGAGAATGAGGCCCTTAAATCCGGTTCTTCTACTATAGTAGTGGAATTTTCACAGTGAAAGTGTTGCCATCGTTTGTCACGAAGATACTCTTGCTGAATAATTGCAGCATGGATTGGTTGATATAATTCAGTCCGTGATGCGTCGATTTTGTGTCAGAGAGTAGCGGTACAATCTTGTTAGTGATGATAAGGTATTCACCGTCTGTATCAATCTTGATGGTGAGAGGACATTCGGGTGTATGGCTATTGTGCTTTATAGCATTCTCCACCAGTCCTTGGAGTGCGAGCGGAGGGATGGGGTGATGCTTCAGTTTCTTAGCTTTAGCACTGATATCCAGCTTCAGACAGTCTATATGACGCATGGTCATCAGCTTGAAATACTCAGTCATCATATTGATTTCCTGCTCTATCGGCACATGGAAGTCATTGCCATATTGCAGCAGGTATCGGTACATCTGTGCGAAAGACTTAAGGAATTTGACGGCGTCATGAGGCGACTGCATCACGAGAGCCGAAGCCACGCTGATGCAGTTGAAGAGGAAATGCGGAGTCACCTGCCTGCGCAGTTTGGTGAGTTCTATCTCCTTCTTCATGCTTTCATTCTCTTTTCTCAGCCTTTCATTCTCCTGTTTTAGGGTTTCCAGCTTGTTTATTTCTCTTTCCTTTTCCATGTTGGGTACAAAGGTAGTAAAAAATAATTAGAAAAAAGGGGGAGTTAGACTTTTCTTTTAGTGAAAAGTGAAGAGTGAAAAGTGAAGAGTGAAAAATCGTGCTGACGCAATTATAAGGTAATAGGGAATAGGATATAGGTAATAGGAGATTAGCTTAATTCGCTTGAGATTATTCCTTAGCGAGAAACCATGATTGGCAAGTGTATTCTCCTATTATCTATTTTCTATTTCCTATTACCTTAACTTCCACTGAGGGGGATAAGAGAGGGCCTTCATTCCTCACTGAAAGACAGTACCTTGTTGACGAGCTCACTCGCCTTTGGCTTGCTCGCCATGTTCAAAATCTATCACGGATATCACCGATGCGACGGATTTTTTCTTTCACGGATTTTTTATTGTGTGTTGTTGGATTTATATGCGCCTGCCGGGCGCTATGGATTATCACGGATTATCTCTTGCTGGAGGCTATCCAGCGCCGTACAGGCGCAAATATAATCCGTAATAAATCCAGTGTCAAGTGGCAACACAAGATAGAATGAAATCCGTGAAAGATAAAATCCGTCGCATCGGCTTTATCCGTGAACTTTTGAGCGCGTGCGCACTGAGCTGAAGGCGAAGGAGCAAATCTTGTTGTCTGGTGGTAGCCCCCCTCAGTGGAAAATGAAGAATGGGAGTTACTTTTCTTTTAGTGAAAAGTGAAGAGTGAAAAGTGAAAAATCGTGCTGACGCAATTATAAGGTAATAGGGAATAGGATATAGGTAATAGGAGATTAGCTTAATTCGCTTGAGATTATTCCTTAGCGAGAAACCATGATTGGCAAGTGTATTCTCCTATTACCTATTTTCTATTCCCTATTACCTTATCTTCCCCCCTGGGGGATAAGGGGGGGGCTGTTCTTATTCTTTGTTGCGGATTTCCACACGTCGTATCTTTCCGCTAATGGTCTTTGGCAATTCATCGATGAACTCGATGATGCGTGGATATTTGTATGGAGCCGTCTCCTGCTTGACGTGGTTTTGCAGTTCCTTCACGAGGTCTTTGTCCGCTCTGTCCTTGTATTCAGGAGCCAGAACGACGGTGGCTTTGACTATCTGACCGCGGATTTCGTCAGGAACAGCGGTGATGGCACACTCCACCACGGCAGGATGAGTCATCAGGGCAGACTCCACTTCGAATGGTCCGACACGGTAGCCGGATGTCTTTATCACATCGTCAGAGCGGGATACGAACCAGAGATAGTTGTCTTCATCGCGATATACGATGTCTCCGGTGTAGTAATAACCGTCCTTTATGCGTTCGGCAGTGAGGTCATCGTCGCGATAATAGCCCTTGAAGAGTCCGAGAGGACGCTTCTCGCTGACCTTTATCACGAGTTCGCCATGCTCCATCGGTTTGGCTGGCTTGCCCTCGTCATTCAGTATCTCGATGTCATATTGAGGCGTTCTCATTCCCATTGCGCCTGGTTTTGGAGTAATCCAAGGGAAGGAACCCACCACGAGCGTGGTCTCAGTCTGGCCATAAGACTCATATATCATGATGCCAGTCTTCTCTTTCCATTCAGTGAAAACGCTGGGATTGAGAGCTTCGCCAGCCGTAGTGCAGTATTCCAAAGCGGAGAGGTCGTATGCACTGAGGTCCTCACGGATAAGGAAACGATATATGGTAGGCGGTGCGCAGAATGAAGTGACGTGATTGTCCTGCATCACTTTCAGCAAGTCGGCAGGCTTGAACTGTCCTTCATAGTCGTAGATGAATACAGCTCCGCCAGCAAGCATCTGTCCATAGAATTTTCCCCATACGGCTTTGCCCCAACCAGTGTCGGCAAGAGTGAGGTGGAGAGAACCGCAATGTATGTTGTGCCAGTACTTTGCAGTGATGATATGTGCGAGAGGATATGAGAAATCATGCATCACCATCTTTGGCTCTCCCGTCGTTCCGCTGGTGAAATACAGCAGGAAATTGTCTGTCACCTTGTTGCGTTCCGGCACTTCAAACGGGTCTGCCTCATGTAGTCCGCGCCAGTAGTCGTACCAACCGTTAGGCACGTTAGGTCCGATGGATATGCAATGGCGGATGGTAGGGCAGTATCTGCGTGCTTTCTGCACGTGATTCACGACGATAGGGTCGCCGCAAGCCACGATGCAGGATATGCCAGCCATGTGGCAACGGTAGATGATATCCTTGTCGGTAAGCATGTGTGTGGCAGGAATGGCTACCGCTCCGAGCTTGTGCAGCGCCAGCATGGTGTACCACCATTCGAGCCTTCTCTTGAGAATCAGCATCACTCTGTCGCCCTTCTTGACGCCGATGCCTTGCAGGAAAGCGGCACATTGGTCGCTGACGTTCTTCAGTCCGCGATATGTGACGTATTCCTTTGCGCCTCTGTCGTTTACCCAAACCAGTGCGTTTTTCTCGGGTTGTTCCGCTGCGTACCTGTCTATTACGTCGTAACCGAAATTGAAATCCTTTGGTACGTTTATTTTGAAATTGCTCATGAAGTCCTCATAGGATGAGAACTCAGTCTGCTCCATGAAATGTTCAATCATTTTTTTGCTATGTGTTTTGTAGGTTGGAAAGTCGTTTTCCTACCTGTGTCTGCTCGTAAAATCTGATGCAAAATTATGAAAATGGGACGCATTTACCGCATTTTTTCACATTTTTTGTACCCGAAATGTTGGAAAAAGCGGATGAACGGCATAGCTGTTTCCATGCTTTTGCGCACACTCAACTTGCAGTGTGCAGTATCGTCTCTATCTCTTTGTGGCTCAATGTATGCAAATCAAAAATGCCATAATATAAATAGGTGGTCAATATTGTTTTGACCACCTATTTATTCATTATATCAGTTTAGCAGAGAGTATGTGAATCAATGTAGCTCTGCACAGCGTCCTTGTATGTGTCGGAGACAGGGATAAGCACGTCACCGATGGTCAGGCGCAGACGATCCACCATGCTTACCTTCGGCATGTGGACGATATAAGAGCGGTGGACGCGCATGAATTCCGGCTTAGGCAGAAACTCTTCGAATGTGCGCATGTTCATAAGGCTCTGTATCGGCTGGGCATTGCCTTCGAGCACTATCTTCACATAGTCCTTTACGCCCTCGACATAGAGTATGTCGTCGAGGTTGACACGCACGAGTTTATAGTCGCTTTTCACGTAAGCCACTCTGTCCCTGGAGTATATCTCCGCTTTCCTGCGGTCGGTGAAGCGTCTCAGAGCCTTGTCGCAAGCCTTGACGAAATTGTCGTAAGAGACAGGCTTCAGGAGGTAATCCACCGTGTTAGCCTTGAAACTGTCGATGGCATATCTGTCGAATGCCGTGGTGAAGACAATCATTACATCCTCAGGAAGGATAGTGGCAAACTCAAGTCCGCTCAGTTCCGGCATCTGGATGTCGAGGAAAAGCAGATCTACAGGAGAGGTTCTCAGTGTGCGCATTGCGTCAATGGCACTGTTATATACGCCTACAAGATTGAGGAAAGGAGTCTTTTTTGCATATCCGGCCAGCAAGTCAGCTGCCAGAGGCTCGTCATCGATTATTGCACAATTTAGTGTCATAATATTTGTTTTTTTACCAGAGAACAATCTCTGAGTGATACAATCTGTCTGTTTCATCCACTCCGCAGGTCCAGCGGTAGTGGTCTTTGTATGTGGCATTCAGTCGTTGTCTTACCTGCTGAAGCCCTATTCCGTGCCCGCTTCTGTCGGTGTCGGTCTTAGGGAAGTTGGTATTTGAGACGTGACATCTTATTGTTCTGCCTTCGCTTTCCGGGCAATCCTTTCCGTCCGAGTCAGTGACGGAGATGCTGATGGATATGGAAGAAGGCGCAGAAGCACTCACGCCATGCTTGAAAGCGTTCTCCACCAGGGAGATGAAGAGCAGCGGAGCCACGGTGATATTGTCGTTGTCAGGCACTGAAATGTCCATGTCCACAGTGACATTTCTGGCCAGTCGCAGCTTCATCAGATCGACATAGGACCGTATGAAGTCGGTCTCCTGCCTGAGACTGACCATCTTCTCCTGACTCTCATAGAGCATGTGGCGGAGCAACCGTGACAGCTGCATTATGGCATCCTGCGCCCTTTCGGTGCTGATGGCGGTGAGGGCGTAGATGTTGTTGAGGGTGTTGAGGAGAAAATGCGGGGAGATCTGAAAGCGAAGGCCGCGCAGTTCCGCCTCGCGCTTGGCGACTTCCGCCTCCTGTCGCAGGTGGTTCTGCCTGTGGGCATGCTCTGTCATCCTGATGCTGTAGGCTATCAGGGTGGAGAGGATGAGGTTGAGCCCGTCACGCAGCACGATGAGAACATGGTAGAAAGGCGGCAATGACATGGCGTGGCGTGGCTTGAAGTGCTTTGCCATGTCGATATATCTGAATTCGAATCCACGCATCTTCATCATGATGATGGCTCCGACGATGATGATGACGAAATTGACATATACGAATTTCGTCTTGTCATCAGTCTCGATCAGCTTCGGCACGAGCCAAAGGAAATTGACATAGAAGACCAATAGCATCGCCACGGAGGTCACGCTCTTGAACAGATAGAGCGTGAGTGTCAGTTCTTCTTCCGGCCGCATGAACATGAGAGGCATGAGAAGTACGGCCATTATGGCGAAGAAATGTATGGTATTAGTTCTGCTGAATTTCATCTTGCTGCTGTTTTTTTAAGGTTCCCGTTCTGTATTTATAAATGTCATGGTCAGGATAATCAGGAATATATGGTTGCACTCCTGATGATCCTGACGATGGATGAGATATGGTCTATTCGTATCTGATGGCCTCTATAGGGTCCATTCTCGCTGCTTTTCGTGCCGGGAAATATCCGAATCCCACACCGATGATGGTGCAGACGATGAAGCTCACGATGATGCTCCATGCCGGAACGCTTGTAGGCAGATGGAACACAGCTGTGGCAAGTGCCGATATTGACTCTCCGAGAATGATGCCGATGATGCCTCCCGTCAGCGATATTATCACCGACTCGATGAGAAACTGGTTGCTGATGTCGATGCCTCTGGCGCCTACTGACATTCTGAGACCTATCTCCTTGGTGCGCTCTGTCACGCTGACGAGCATGATGTTCATGATGCCTATGCCTGCCACGAGGAGGGAGAATGCAGCTGCCACCACGAGGATTATCGTCACGGTGTCCATGGTCGATGACATGGTCTCCATCATTTCCTGCTGGCTTCTGATGGTGAAGTCATCGCTGTCGCCGGATGTGTCCTTTATC
Source organism: uncultured Prevotella sp. (assembly GCA_934256705.1). Lineage (GTDB taxonomy): Bacteria > Bacteroidota > Bacteroidia > Bacteroidales > Bacteroidaceae > Prevotella. The sequence goes on along the minus strand of CAKQPF010000053.1, from coordinate 14,236 downwards.
TTATGGTTGCTGCGCAGCACCTGTGTCAGTTCGTCGATGGCCTCGTCGGTCAGTTCTTCCGATATTGCAGAGCAGGTGAATGACGAGAAGAAGGTCTGTGCGGCGATACGTTTCATCACTGTGGTGTAAGGCGCGATGATGACATTGTCCTGGTCCATGCCCCAGTTGTTGTAGCCCTTTGACTTCAACACTCCGCAGATGCGGAAGGGGATGCTCTTGAATCGTATGGTCTTTCCTACAGGATCCGAGCCGTCAGGGAAGAGCTCATCGACGATGGTCTTGCCCACGAGGCACACTTTAGCATTCTTCTTCACGTCCTCATCGGTGAAGGCGACGCCCTCAGCCACTTCCCATTGCTTGATGTCGAGATAGTCGAGCGACTCTCCGTAGATGGTGGTGTTGGTGTTGTTGGCGCCATAAATCGCCTGTCCGCTTGCGTTGACTTCAGGTGAAACGTAGGTGACGTATTTCTTTTCCTTGAGGATAGACTCATAGTCAGCCACCTTCAGCGTCTGCATGGACGACGGATCCTGGCGCACGCCTCCCATCATGTCGGCTCCAGGACGTATCATTATGACGTTGGTGCCCATCTGCGAGATGTTCTTTCTGATGCTTTCCTTCGAACCTTGACCGATAGCCATCATCACTATCACGGCAGCTACGCCGATGATGATGCCGAGCATGGAGAGGAAAGAGCGGAACTTATTGTTCGCTATTGCGCGGAATGCAATCTTGAATAGGTTTATTATACTCATGTTGGAGGTATTTACTGGTCGTTAGGGATAGGCAGTGCAGCAAGTGCATCGGCGGCTGAGAGGATATGTTCGTTGATGACATCCTCGCGGATAAGGCCGTCGCGGAGCATGATGTTACGGCTGGAATACTGCGCTATCTCGGGGTTATGTGTGACGAAGATGATGGTTCTTCCCTCGGCATGAAGCTTCTGGAAGAGCACAAGCATCTCGAAGGAAGTGCGCGTATCGAGGTTACCTGTGGCCTCGTCGGCAAGGATTACGGCGGGATTGTTGACCAAAGCCCTTGCTATAGCCACGCGCTGCATCTGTCCTCCCGACATCTGGTTTGACTTATGGTAGAGGCGGTTGCCGAGTCCTACCTGCTCCAGAGCCTTGATGGCAGCCTCGCGACGCTGCTTTGCATTGTACTCCTTGTTATACATGAGGGGCAGTTCGACGTTTTCCACCGAAGTGGTCTTGGCGAGCAGGTTGTAATTCTGGAAGACAAAACCGATCTTTCTGTTTCTCAGTTTTGCCCTTTGGCTTCGCTTCATCTGCCTTACGCTTATGCCGTCGAGGTAGTATTCACCGGAGGTAGGGGTGTCGAGGCATCCAAGCTGGTTGAGCAAAGTGGATTTGCCTGATCCTGATGTGCCCATGATGGTGACGAATTCTCCCTCGTATATCTTGAAGGACACGCCTCTGAGGGCGTGTACGGTCTCCGAACCGACGGTGAAATTACGCTTCACGTTGTCGAGTTCGATGACCACTTTTCTCTTCTCTTCCATAGTGCTTAGTCCTTTTTAGCGTCCTTGTTCTTGTTCTTTCCCGGAGGGCCTGGCATGAATGGGTTCTTGTCTTCTTCGTCATCGCTTTCATCTGCGTCAGCCATACCGTTGGCATTATTGCCTGTAATCACGGTTTCGCCAGCCTTCAGTCCGCTGATTATCTCGGTGAGAGCACCGTCGCTGATGCCTGTCTCCACGGCGATGGCGCGGATGGTCTGACCTTGTTTCACCCATACCTTGCTCTTTGCTTCGCAGTTTACTATCTTTTCGCCCGGTGAAAGCATGAGTTCGGTAGGGTTGAAGCGGAGCGCCTTGACAGGGACAGCGCATACGTTGGCCTTCTCATTGGTGATGATGGTGACGTTGGCGGTGAGTCCCGGCTTGAGTTTCAGGTCGGCATTAGGTGCTGATATTACCACTTCGTAAGTCACCACGTTGTTAGTAGTGGTGGCAGCCTGGCGCACCTGTGTCACGCTTCCCTGGAAAACGTCGTCAGGATAGGCATCCACGGTGAATGTCACCTTGGCTCCTTCCTTCACGTCAGCGATGTCTGCCTCGTCCACGTCAGCGACTACCTGCATATTGGTGAGGTCCTGTGCGATGGTAAAGAGTTCCGGAGTGTTGAAGCTTGCAGCGACGGTCTGTCCTTCTTCCACCGACTTGCTGAGCACTATGCCGTCGATAGGCGATGTGATGGTGGCGTAACCGAGGTTTGTCTGTGCTCGTGCCACGCTCTGCTTGGCAGTCTTGACAGACTCCACAGCGCGGTCATAGCTCAGTTTTGCGCTCTCATATTCATCAGCGGAGACGAGTCCTTTCTTGTAAAGAGCCTGATAGCGCTGGTAGTTTCCGCGCTGATACTGCATGTCGCTCTGCGCAGAAGAGAGGTTGGCCTTTGCGCTGTTGAGCTCGGACATGAGGTTGGTGCGGTCGAGTTCCGCGATTACCTGGCCTTTCTTTACCGTGCTGTTGTAGTCCACGTAGAGATGGCTTACTATGCCGCTGACCTGTGTACCTACAGTAACGCTGGTGACAGGCTCGATGGTTCCGGTGGCAGTTACGCTCGTGGTGATGGTGGCAGTCTGCACTTTTGCAGTCTCAAAACTTACCTTTGTGTCCTTCTTCTTGCCCATGAAGAAGAAGAGTGCCGCTGCTATGACTGCAATGGCGGCTATTGCGATGATGATGTTTCTCTTGTTCATTGTCTTTGTTTTGATTGTTATTGATATAAAATCGGGCGGTAACGCGCCCGACACAGTGGCGGAGGGTAAAATGAAGATTCTTCATTTTTCATTCCTTCATTCCCTTACTTCTGGTAAAAATCCAGCATCTTGATGTTGAGGATGGCCATGTATTTGCTTTGCAGTTCGCTCTGCTGGGCAGAGAGTAGGCGGTTTTTGCCTTCCTGCAGTTCCACGATGTTCTTGAGTCCGAGGCGGAATTGCTCGCTGAGAAGGTCGTAACTGGTCTGTGCGCTCTCGGTGCTTACTTTGGCAGCCTTGTATTGGCTCTGCTTGTTTTCAGCCTGGATCCAGTAGTTTTCTATCGTGCTGTAAAGCTCCACCTGCTTGTCTTTTATGTCAAGGAGCGCTTGTTGGCGGGAAAGTTCAGCCTTGTTGACCGCAGTGCGCTTCTGCCTTTGGTCGATGATAGGCACGCTGATGCTCAGTCCGCCGCCGAGACTGAAGTTCTGCTTGGCCTGAATGCCCCAGTTCTGGTCGCCTAAGCTCGTGGTGTTGGTGCCTGCGCTTGCAGTGAGTCCGATGGTGGTGAGGCTCTGTGCTTTGGCAATCTTCTTGCTTATTTCGCTGCTTTCCACCTGTAAGGCGAGGCTCTTGAATTCAGGTCTGTTGCGTAAAGCATTGTCATAGACGGACTGAAGGGCAGGAATGTCTGCCAGAGCCATCTCGTCAGAGGCTTCAAAACCGGCGATGTCAAACTCTTCCGTGTCTGTGATCTGGAGGATCTGCTTGAGCTGTCGCTTGTAATTGCGCACTTCGCTTTCAGCCTGCACCACGTTGTATTCGTCCTGTGCACGCTGTGCGGTGAGCTGCATGAGGTCTGCTTTGCTCATTTTGCCTACTTCCAGCATCTCTTTTCCGCGATTTTCGTTGATGATAGCCGATTCGAGAGTGGCTTTCTGCACGCCTACGTTCTCCTTTACGTATGCTATCTGCACGTAGAGTTGGGCTATCTGCTCTTCGATGTTGCGGGCAGTGGTGACGGAGTCGCATTCATTCTGCTCCACGGAGAGCTGGTTGAGCTTCACCTGGTTAGTGTTTCTGTTGCCGTTCCATACGGTCCAGTTGCCCATGAGTGAGTAGGAGCCGTTGTAATACACCTTGTCAATGCCCGACTGCACATAGCCATTGGAGACGGTAGCCTGCCCTGCGTTGGGCCAAGGGCGATAGTTTACACTCTGGTTTGATGAGAAACTGAGCGTCGGAAACAGCTGCGCCTTGGATGACAGCAGTTCCTCATTGCTCATCTGTTTCTGCAAAGCCGACTTCTTCAGTGAGATATTGTTCTGCGCGGCGTATTCCATGCAGTCCTGAAGAGTCCACTTCTTCTGTGCTCCCATGCTGAGCATCGAGAGAGACAGGATGGTGGTGAGAATTATTTTTTTTGACATATTCATAGCCGTTTGATGTCTAAACGTTGGCAAAATTAGGCATTTTGTCGAGTCTTTGCAAGGCATTTATATTCTTTTGTCTATGTAATAGGCTAAATATTGGTACGTTTTGTCCGTTTTAACGTGTTTTAACTTGCGTGTTGTAAGTGATTATGCAGATATGGCTCTCTCTCTGTCATAAGACTCATAATCAGCGCTATATCCTGTAAATACCTATGGAAATCATTTGTGAAGAATTACTGTCATTTCCCTGCTTTGTTACGATGGTTTGTTCTGACTTGTGTCTGTGTGGATATATGGAAATGGAGTCTGTTTTTCCGTTTGATCTATCGGGCGGTAACGCGCCCGACACAGTGGCGGTCAATAGCGACGTAGTGGTGGCCAATAGCGACACAGTGGCTCTCTCTCACACTGACGCTATGTTTCTTCTTTTGTGGGGAAGGGGCTGCTTATTCCGCAGGAAACTGCATGGTAAGGCAATGCAGCGAACCGTGCTGACGAACGGCTACACGAGCGTCAATGCCTACAATCTCACGGTCGGGGAATGCCTTCGAAATGGTTTCGAGGGCCTGGCGGTCGAGGTCCGGCTGGTTGTAGGTCGGCACGAGGACGGCTCCATTGATGATGAGGAAGTTGGCGTAAGTGGCAGGGAGACGCTCGTCGTCATCATATATGGCGCGAGGCATAGGGAGAGGGAGCAGTCTGTAAGGCTTGCCTTCGATGGTGCGGAATGACTCCAGCTGCTTCTCCATGGCTTGGAAGTCGGCATACTGCTCGTCCTCCTCATCGTAGCATTTCACGTAGAGCAGGGTGTCGTCGGGAGCAATTCTGACGGTTGTATCTATGTGACCGTCAGTATCATCTCCGATGAGATTGCCGTGGTCTATCCATATCACCCTTTCAGCACAGAGACGGCGCTTGAGCTGTTCCTCTATCTCGGCTTTGTCCATCGGTTGGTTGCGGTGTGGGGCAAGGAGACACATGGATGTGGTGAAGATGGTGCCTTTGCCGTCGCTCTCTATCGAACCGCCTTCCAGCACGAAGTCGAGGTGGTCTTCCAGTGTGATATCCTGCTTTTTAGGGTCTGTGGAGCATGGTTTGGCTTCGCTTTCTCCGGCATAGAGATTGTCGAAAGCGCCCATTTCGTGGAGCTTTGCGGTAATGGCGTTGTCCTTGTCGGCGCGGAATTTGTCTCCCCAACCGTTGAAACGGAAGTCGAGCAGCGTGGCTCCATGGCTGTGAGCGGACGGCAGAAGTGCCGCCATGCCGTCAGTGTCCCCCTTATATAATAAGGTGATGGCGCCGTGGTCTCGTGCCCATGTGTCGTTGGTTGGCATCTGATAGATGAACACTCTCTGCATCTGGGCAGGGGAGAGCCATGTATCGAGAAGATTCTTCACGGCTTCCCTGTCGGGAGTGGCTATGATGAGGTCTTCGTGATAGGTGACGTTGCGCGCTATTTCCATCTCCATGTCGGTGATGTCATTGAGATATGGAGCCCAGTCGGTGTCTTTGTGGGGCCATGTGAGGAGCACGGCTTTCTGCTCATGCCATTCAGAGGGGAGGTATTTCTTTTCCATATTTTTTCTTGCTTTATTATCATATCGGGCGGTAACGCTTATTAAATGAAGAGTGAAGAATGAAGAGTGAAGAATGGGAGTTACACTTCTTTAGTGAAAAGTTTATTAAATGAAGAGTGAAGAGTGAAGTATGAAGAATGCGGATTACGTTCTTCGGCTTGCGGAATCCTCAATGAAACAAGACTAACTTCTATTCTTCATTCTTCATTCTTCATTCTTCATTTAAGAACATCTCATTGCCGGCAGGATGATGCGGAAGGTGGTTCCTATGCCTATTTCAGACCTCAGGACGGAGATTTTGCCTTCATGGTATTCCTCCACTATGCGCTTTGCGAGCGAAAGACCGAGACCCCAGCCACGCTTCTTGGTGGTGAATCCAGGTCGGAACACATTCTTTATGTTCTTCTTCTCTATGCCTTTGCCTGTGTCTTCCACATCCACTATCACCTTATTGTCTTCCTGATGGGCGTAGATGGTGATCGTTCCCTCGCCAGTCATCGCGTCAACGGCATTCTTGCAGAGGTTTTCGAGCACCCATTCAAAGAGAGAACTGTTGACGAGAATATGCGAATCGCAATCGGAAAAGCGGTCGATGATGCTGACTTTCTGCGATGTGCGGCGGTCCATGTAGTCCACGACGTGGCTCAGCATCTCGCGAAGTGAGGTGTCCACAGGTTCTGGAAGACTGCCTATCTTTGAGAAGCGGTCGGCTATGAGCTGGAGACGCTTCACGTCCTTGTCCATCTCGGGTATGAGGTCATCGTCGGGATAGGTCTCGCGCAGGATTTCAGTCCATGCCATCAGCGAACTGATAGGCGTGCCGAGCTGGTGTGCCGTCTCCTTTGACAGTCCCACCCATACCTTGTTCTGCTCCGCTTTCTTGGAGGTGAGCAGTGCGAAAATGGCGATTACGACGAATATCATCACTATGCCCAACTGTATGTAGGGATAGTAAGCCAGTCGCTTTATCATCAGTGACTCATCGTAGCAGACGTCAATGAACTCCCCCTTCTTGTTGTCTTCATCGAGGTAAATGCGGATGACGTGGCCGGAAGCCTTCATGTTGCGGGCGAGATGGGAAGCCATCTCCAGGCTGTCAGGGAGGTTGCTGCCGTAGAGAGTGACGTTTCGGTAGGTCTGCACGGTGCCTTTCTCGTCCATCACTATGACGGGGATGTTGTTGTTTTCATCGATTACCTTCAGCACAAGGTTGAGGTCGGTGTTCTCGTCGGCGGTGTTGAGCGAGCGCATGGCTTCCGCCCAGACCTCCATCCTGTTCTTTTCCTCGACGGCAAGGTCGCGCACAAGGAAGTGGGAGACAACAAGAGATGCCGCCGCTATCGCAATAGCCGCCACTATCAGGAGTATCTTCACTTGCCTTATACTGTCCGTCGAGAGCATATATCCTTGTTTTGTCCTCCTGTGGGGAGGCGTTGGTTATCGGGTGCTTGAAATGCTGCCTTGCCGTGCGAGCTTCTCCATCTCCACGCGTTTCACCTCCTTGAAGAGCTCGGAAGCGAAGACGAGGTCATTGAGTTTCTCGTTTGTGGCAGATATTACCATAGTCTTGTCACCCTCCCATTCCTTGCGACCTTCGCAGATAAAGGAGATATTGTCGCCGATACCCATTACAGAATTCATGTCGTGGGTATTGATAATGGTGGTCATTCCAAATTCTTCCGTGATGCCATGCAGCAATTCGTCGATGACGAGAGAGGTCTTGGGGTCGAGACCGGAGTTAGGTTCGTCGCAGAAGAGGTACTTGGGATTGAGCACGATGGCGCGGGCAATGGCGACACGCTTCTGCATTCCTCCGGATATTTCGCCGGGATATTTGTGCCCAGCCCCTGTGAGATTGACGCGCGCGAGACATTCCTCAGCCCTTCGCTGTCGCTCGCGCAAGGTCATGTCGGAGAACATATCGAGAGGGAACATCACGTTCTCCAACACCGAAAGCGAGTCGAAGAGAGCGGCAGACTGGAATATCATTCCCATCTCGCGGCGCATTTCTATCTTCTCTTTCTTTGACATGGTGACGAAATTGCGCCCGTCGTAGAGCACTTCGCCGCTGGTAGGCTGGAGAAGGCCTACGAGATTCTTCATCAGCACCGTCTTGCCTGAGCCTGACTGTCCGATGATGAGGTTTGTCTTGCCATTCTCGAATGTGGCATTTATGTCCTTGAGCACTTCCTTGTCGTCAAAGGACTTGTAGAGATGTCTTACTTCTATCATGACAGCAACTGGGTTAGGAATACGTCGGAAAAGAGAATCAATATGCTGCTGTTGACCACAGCAGAGGTGCTTGCCTTACCTACTTCCACCGAACCGCCCTCTACCGTGTAGCCACAGAAGGAGGAAACGCTTGCGATGATGAATGCGAAGACGGTGCTCTTGATGATACTCATCCATACAAACCAAGGATTGAAGGCGTGCTGGAGTCCGAGGGTGAGGTCTTCAGGAGAAAGAATATGGCCGATGTAAGCCGTGGCATAAGCGCCTATCACGCCCATCACGTCGGCAAAGATGACCAGACATGGCATCAAGGTCATAAGTCCGAGTATCTTAGGCATGATGAGATAGCCGGCAGAATTGACGCCCATAATGTCGAGAGCATCTATCTGTTGGGTCACTCTCATGGTGCCAAGTTCGGAGGCAATGTTACTGCCGACCTTACCGGCAAGGATAAGACACATGATACTGGATGAAAATTCCAGCAGCATGATCTCGCGGGTGGTGTAGCCGGACACCCATCGAGGCATCCATGGACTTTGGATATTGAGCTTCATCTGGATGCATATCACTGCTCCGATGAAGAAACTGATGAGCAGGACTATGCCGATGGAATCCACTCCGAGGGCGGACATCTCCTTGATGTACTGCTTGAAGAACATTCTGAGTCTCTCAGGTCGGGAGAAAGACCTTCCCATCAGCATGAGATAACGGCCCAATATGTTAAGATGTTTCAGTATTATCACTTTCTGTTATGTGGGGTTAAAGGTGGAAATAAATATGTTGGCTCGATGTTGCCGTTGGCCAATTTGAATGCAAAATTAACCAAAATCCACTAAAAAACTGCAATTTTTTCTGTAGTTTTTATTATAAAGGTGCATTTTTAGAGTTTATTTTACTAATTTTGCATTCGAATTGATAAATATGGAACAGAATACAGAAAAGATGACCCTTCGCACGGAAGGACTCGTCAAGATATACGGAAAGCGTACTGTCGTCAATAATGTCTCCTTCGAAGTGACGCAAGGAGAGATTGTGGGACTGCTGGGACCTAACGGTGCCGGCAAGACGACGTCGTTCTATATGACCACGGGTCTCGTGGTGCCTAATGAGGGACATGTGTATATCAATGATACGGAAATCACTGATATGCCGGTCTATATGCACGCCCGTAACGGTGTGGGCTACCTGCCGCAGGAGGCAAGTGTCTTCCGCAAGATGAGCGTGGAGGACAATATCATGTCGGTGCTCGAAATGAAAAAGGGACTCACAAAGGCGGACAGACGCGAGAAACTGGAGAGCCTTATCAAGGAGTTCAGTCTCCAGAAGGTGCGCAAGAACCTCGGCGACCAGCTGTCGGGAGGCGAGAGACGACGCACGGAGATAGCGCGATGTCTTGCCATCGAGCCGAAATTCATCATGCTCGATGAGCCTTTTGCCGGCGTTGACCCTATCGCGGTGGAGGAAATCCAGAATGTGGTGTGGCATCTGAAGCACCGCAACATCGGCATTCTCATCACCGACCACAACGTGCATGAGACGCTGAACATCACCGACCGTGCCTACCTTCTCTTTGAAGGCAGGCTGCTGTTCCATGGCTCTCCTGAGGAATTGGCAGCCAATGACATAGTGAAACAGAAGTATCTCGGACGTGACTTCGAGCTCAAGAAGAAGAAATTCGCATCTCCTGTCTTCGCAGAAAATGCTTCTCGTTCGGAGAATGCTTCCCTTTCGGAAAACGATAAGCAAGCCGTTCCGCAGGAAGAAAAACCGCACGAGCCGGCGACTGACAGTCAGCCGACTGAAGACTGAGAGGCAAAAGGGTGGCAAAAACGTGTAGGGATAAATAGTTAAAATCTCTTTACTCATTTGGAAATCTGCAAGATTATTAGTACCTTTGCACCCTATTAGGCGCATTGTGCCCGAAAAAACGTAAATTTCATAACAACAATAACTTAAAAACAAGAAATGAATATTACATTTGAAAATCCCGACAAGGTTAGCGGAGTGTTGACATTTGTCATCGAGGAGGCTGACTATCAGGAGGATGTAAACGCACAACTCAAGAAGTATCGTAAACAAGCCAATATTCCAGGCTTCCGTCCAGGACAGGCTCCAATGGGTATGATCAAGCGTCAGGTAGGCGCACAGGTAAAGGTTGATGTTATCAACAAGCTCGTTGGCGAGAAACTTTACGATTATGTAAAGGAAAACAAGATCAATATGCTCGGTGAGCCAATGCCACATCTCGGCGAAGAGCCAGTGGATCTCGATGCACCAGCACCTTACACTCTCAAGTTTGACATCGCTGTCGCTCCGGAAATCAAGGCTGAACTCTCCAAGGACGACAAGATAGCTTACTACAACATCGCCGTTGATGACAAGCTCGTTGACCAGCAGATCGAAGCTTTCGCAAGCCGTGCAGGTTCTTATCAGAAGGTGGATGAATACCAGGAGAACGATATGCTCAAGGGTGATCTCCGCGAGCTCAATGAGGATGGCAGCACAAAGGAAGGCGGAATCACCGTTTCCGAGGCTTCAATGCTTCCTTCCTACATCACCGTAGAGGACCAGAAGGCTCTCTTCAATGGCGCAAAGGTAGGCGACATCATCACTTTCAATCCTAAGAAGGCTTATCCTACAAGCAATGTCGAGATTTCTTCTCTCCTCAAGATTTCAAAGGAAGAGGCTGAAAATGTGACTGCCGACTTCTCTTTCCAGGTGACTGAGATTTCCCGTTACACCAAGCACGCCATCGACAATGAGCTCTTCGACATGGTATATGGTGACGGAAACGTAAAGGATGAGGCTGACTTCCGTGCCAAGGTAGTGGCTGGCATCCAGGACCAGATGAACCAGAATGCTGACTTCCGTCTCCTCCAGGACGTTCGCACATACGTGGAGAACAAGATCGGTGAGGTGAAGTATGCTGACGAACTCATGAAGCGCATCATGCTTGCCAACAACAAGGACAAGGGTGCTGAGTACGTTGACAAGAACTATGAGGCAAGCATCAAGGAGCTCACATGGAGCCTTGCTAAGAATCAGATCGTTGAGGCTCTCGGTATCAAGATCGAGGATGCTGACGTTAAGGCTGCTGCTATCGATATGACTCGTATGCAGTTTGCTCAGTATGGCATGAACAGCGTTCCTGAAGAGTACCTTACACAGTACGCTGAGGAAATGCTCAAGAAGCCAGAGCAGGTCGATACTTTCATCAATATCGCTGTTGACCGCAAGCTTATGGTTGCTCTCAAGGACGTTGTCACTCTTGAGACAAAGGAGATTTCTTTCGAGGATTTCCAGAAGCTCGCTCAGTAATCAGAACTCTTACTACTGCCCCTCTGGTAGGGGACAGTATGATAAATATACATAATAAAAGCCAGCTTGAGTGCATATTGCTCAGGCTGGCTTTTTATATTGTCCGGTGATGCGGGCAACACGGTGGCTGGGAGGCTACAATTAGTTGAACTTATCCAGCACCGGAATAAGAAAAGGACTGACGGAACGTGGGTAGATATTTCTGTTGCGTGTCACGAAATGCTGGCTTATGGCAATGACAAGGCGGCGCTTTGAGCGGCTCAGAGCCACGTAGAGCTTGCGAGCATCCTCCTGTCTTTCTGCTTCTGTCTTGGCATTGAAAGAAGGATAACGACCATCCACGGCATCAAACACGATGACATTATCAAATTCCAGACCCTTTGCCTTATGCACAGTGCTGACGTATATGCGCTCGCTAATTCGCTTGCTGTCACATAGATCCGCTTCCTTCAGCGTATTCATTTCTGCTACATACTTCATCAGTTGCTGTGCCAGTACAGGATAAGCCACGGAGTCAATAAGGTCATGGCGCAGGAAATCGCAGATATAAGGCAACTTTTCCACCTTATTTATAATAGCATCGTTCACCAATTCTTCGTGGATATAAGTCAGTTCATCGGCAATATGCACGCCCGTCTCCGCTTTCCACATCAGCGATTTAGTATGATGATAGAGTGGGGCATAGCTCTTTTGCAGTTTGGAAATCATGCGCAAGGCAAGGTCTGTGGTGAGGAAAAGCTTCTGATGTGGTTCCATTTCCTTTGCTTTAGCATAGCAATGATCCACCAGACTCTTAGTGGCAAATACGTCATCGTCAGCAAGATGCGAGTTGTTTCCCTCCAGATTAAGCGCTTCCAGAAGGTATTTCAGTTTGTAAACCCGCAGTTCTGGTTCGAGCAGACGCACCAGACGCAGAGAGTCAAAGCATTCCGGCAACGTCTCGCCACCGTCATATAGGTCCGGAGAATATCTGCGTACGTTGCTTTCCAGGATATGAATGTCGAAATCGGCATTGTGCGCCAGCAGCGTGGCATCACCGACAAACTCCGCAAAGCGATGGAGAGCTTCGCTGTGAGAGAGGATTTCGCTGTTCTGACGCTCAGCAATGATAGGATTTACTATATCGCCGAGCATTACGGGAATCTCGCGTTCGGTCTCTATATGCACCATAAAGGAGCCCAATATCTCCTTTCCCCTTACTTTCATTGCGGCAATCTGTATGATGTCATCATGGAAAGTGTCAAGTCCTGTCGTCTCTGTGTCAAAGATTACCAACTCTTTCTCCTCGTATGCACGGGCAAAACGCTGGGTGTAAGTAGAGGTGTCGTCATTATTCATCGACAGTAATTCACAAGGAGCAATAGCATTTCTCACCAACTGATGCACGAAATCTCGCGCTCCGAAAGCAGTCTGCATAGCCTTGGTGCCCATCATAATCCTTGCCCAAGCGATGGTATTGGTGTCGCTTGTCATTGCTGTGAAATGCGCTAAGAGCAGTTTTACCTCAGGAGTGGAGAAAAGGTCAGTGCCAGAAATCTTGAAATGAGGAATACTGAGGAGGTTGAGTTCCTCGCTGATAAAGTCGGCATCAGCATTTGAAGCCACTACGATAGCCGTCGTATCATCGGGTGAATCATGGAGATAGCGCTCCGCCATCAGTGCCACGTCGTGGTATTCCGTGTCTAAAGTCGAACTGGAATGTATCATCGTGCATCCATTATTCTCCATCTTGTTTGTGGCATTAGGCAGTACGGAAGGTGAAATTCCGAGCACTTTCTCAGCATACGTATTGAAAATATCGAGGAGATAATGTGGCGAGCGGTGATTGTTTGCAAGGAAATGAATATTCTCTCCGCACCTTTTGCGCAGCATTTCGAGCGTCGAAAGTTTAGCTCCCATAAATGAGAAAATGGCTTGTTGCTCGTCGCCGAGATAGATGACAGTATTCTCTCTGCCTTCTTCTGCAGGAGCGATGAGAAGGTCTATGATAGCCATTTGTAGCGGATTAAGATCCTGCACCTCATCCACCTGCACCCAATGTTTCTGCCATTTGCCAGTAAGAGCCACGTCATTGCAGGCTGTCGCCTTAGTGAGAGCGTCGTAGGCAAGTAGCAGTATGTCATTGAAATCCACGAGCATACGTGCTTTCTTGTATGCTTCGTATTCGTGAGCCATATTCATTTTCGTGAGCAGGCGAATGATATTGGCTCTTCCTACCTGCGCGATTATAGGGTCGGACACCTGCATCCCATTGATGCTGTCGATGTATCTCTGTGCATTATGGTAGAAATCACCCATCATCTGCGGCGTAAACTCCACCCTATGCAAGAGGCATATAGCCTTCATAATTCTTACTTCCTCGCTCGTAAGGCATTCCGGATGCAGTCTGAGGTTGCGCGGTACGGTGGAGAGAATCTGGTGCATGAGTTGGGATAGATGTATAGCGTCAAAGCATTCGCGGCGCATCTTCCAGTTGGAAGCCATGAATACCTCGTCCACATTCATTATCCTTGCCATGATACTAATGGCATCATCGTCATCGATAATGGCAGCATTGGCAGACACGATTCCTTCGGATGCAAGCATACGGATGCAGTATCGGTGGACATTGCCTACATACACGTCAGCCACTCCAGTATCATCGATGTTGGAAGAAATCCTATCTGCCATTCCTCTTGCGGCGCGATTGGTAAACGTGAGGCAGAGCATATCATCATAATGCACGCCGTATTCATCATGCGCGATGCGTATTCTCTCTGTGAGAATCTGCGTCTTTCCGCATCCAGGAGGGGCAAGCACGAGGTGGTTTCCACCTTTTATATATATAATATCCTTTTGACTGTTGTCTGGTATGAAGGTTGGCATTTTTTTGTTGTTTAGTATTGTTTAAAAAATAACTTCCGCAATTTCCATATTGCGTTCTTTAGTCGATGTTATTACGAAATGCCTCAA
>CAKQPF010000052.1 GCA_934256705.1 uncultured Prevotella sp. | reverse complement strand
AACCGCACGTACGGTGGTGTGAGAGGTCGGAAAACGAAAGTAGGAGGAAAACTACTTCGTTTTCCTCCTACTCGATTGCCAGGTTATTCTCCAGCGTCCGCCACTGTGTTGCCCGCGTTACCGCCAAATATAGGGAATAGGGAATAGGAGATAGTGAACAGGAGATTACTTTCGTCCTCTTGTGATAATCCCCCAGCAAGGCCCCGCAACCGCGTCAGCGCGATTTTTCACTCTTCACTTTTCACTCTTCACTTTTCACTAAAGCAATGTAACTCTCATTCTTCACTCTTCATTCTTCATTCTTCATTTAAGAAGCCGCCACTGTGTTGCCTGCGTTACCGGGCAATTTCCGCCCATAATATCGGGGAAATCCCCCATTTTCCCCCGTTTTCAGCCCCAATGTAACATCAGAAAAAGTCTATGTAACAATCCGACTACAATAAATAAGGCAATTTATATACCTTTGCAAGCGGAAATCATCACAACCTATCATACTAAAACTATAATGACTCGCATTACGAAAATCTTTACTGTTATTTTCTCTTTCCTCGCATTCACCACGATAGTCAATGCGCAGACGAGAAAGAGTATCACTTCCGGTGGTCAGAAGAGGGAGTATCTTCAGTATGCCCCTTCCGACCTTGGAAGCAAGCGTCCACTGATTATCTCATGCCATGGCATGAATCAGAGTGCGCAGTATCAATGGGATATGCTCAAGGATGCCAAGACCCTTGCCGACAAGGAGAAGTTTGCCATCGTCCTTCCGGAGGGCATAAACAAAGGCTGGGACATATCCGGCGACCGTGACATCAATCTCATCAAGGACCTCATAGCCCAGATGAAGAAGGACTATGACATTGATGAAAGCCGCGTCTATCTATCAGGCTTCTCCATGGGAGGTATGCTAACATACCATGCCATGAACAAGATTCCGGACGTAATAGCCGCTTTCGCACCGATAAGCGGTTATCCTATGGGTGGATTTACCTACACCGGAAAGCGTGCCATACCCGTCATCCATCATCATGGCACGGGTGATGACGTGTGCGTATATAGTAATGTGCAGAGGAATATCGACGAGCTCGTCAAGAAAAACAAATGCAACACTACTCCTTCCATCACCAAAAACTATGGCGGTTACAGCCATATCACGCGAAAAGAGTGGGGCGGTGGCACCGACGGAGTGAAGGTAGTGCTCATGGAACTCGCCGGCAAGGGTCACTGGATCAGCAACGACGGTCTCTATACCCTTGATGAAATATGGAAGTTCTGCAAGAATTATTCCCTCGAAGCAAAGCCTGTCCAGGTGGAGATAACATCCCATTCCAATGGTGTAAAGACCTCCGAGAATGTCAATCTCAAGGTGAAAGCCACCAGCACAGAGGGCAATATCACCGCTGTTAGGTTCTATCTCGACGGCACAAGGCAGGCTGAAGTGACCTCAGCACCGTTTGAATATCAGTATAAAGGGCTCACTGACGGCACACATACCCTCCTTGCGCAGGCATTGGATGATAAGGACAACAAGAATTTTGCCAAGGTCAGCGTCACCGTGGAGAAAGGTTATGTCGATCCGGGAAAGTGCATTGCCTACACCACATCTAAGGCTGGAGCCAACGCTTGGGACAATCAGGCAAGCTATGACTTGCCTTCTGCATTGACAAAGGGCAACAGTTACACCTTGACCATCAAGGCAAAAGCCTCTAAAAGCATTGATGTCGCGTTCTGGCCTTGCGACACAAAGAGCACTAACCGCAACCAATGGGGCGGCACCAACGATGTGCAGTATCTCGGATCCAATAAGGTTACCACCGAATGGGCTACCTATACATGGAAATTCAACGCAAATTTCCCTATCGACCGACTCAGTTTTATGTTCGGCACTCTTGACGGAACTATCTGTTTCGACGATGTAAAGATAGTGGATGATGCAATTGGAGTCAACTTCGTGGAGAACGGAGACTTCGAGAATGGCACCACTAAAGGATGGATGTCTGACAGCAATACGCCGTTTGCCATCGCCACTTCCGACGGAAAGATCGAGACCCCTGACGCTCCTAAGGAGCCTGTCATCCCTGATTCATGGGAATATGTGCAGCAGGGAGACCCTAATTTCCATATCTATCTCTGCTTCGGACAGTCGAATATGGAGGGCAATGCCGCCATCGAAGCACAGGACAAGACCGGCATTTCCAACCGTTTCCAGATGATGGCTGCCGTGGATTTCGGCACTAACCGCACCAAAGGACACTGGTATAAGGCCGTTCCACCGCTCTGTCGTCAGAACACCGGACTGACTCCTGCTGACTATTTCGGACGCACTCTCGTGGAGAAACTTCCGGAAAACATCAAGGTCGGCGTCATCAATGTGGCTGTGGGTGGAGCGAAAATCGAACTCTATATGGAGGAATTCAAGGACGCTTACATCGCTGGAGAGGCTGACTGGTTCAAGAATTTCTGCAAAGCTTATGACAATGACCCGCTCGGTCGCCTCATAGAAATGGGCAAATTGGCACAGAAGAAGGGCACTATCAAGGGCATATTGCTGCATCAGGGCGAATCAAACAATGGCGCTTCTGACTGGTGCGGCAAAGTGGCAAAGGTCTATAACCGCATCTGTTACGCCCTCGGACTTGACCCTTCCAAGACTCCTCTCCTTGCTGGCGAGACACTATATGCCGACCAGGGCGGTGCTTGCTCATGGCATAACACTGCCGCTCTACCTCATCTGAAGGAGCATGTGAAGAATTCCTACGTCATCTCCGCTAAGGATCTGCCGGGCAATGGCGTGGACAAGTTCCATTTCAGTGCCACTGGTTACCGCACGTTGGGCAAGCGTTATGCAGAGCAGATGCTCAAGCTGTTGCCGGAATATACTGGCATAGTCGAGCTTCCTGTTGCCCAGTCTCCTGAGAAAACGGATTCCATCTACAATCTCCAGGGACAATGCGTGGCGCAGATGGTAAAGGGACAGATCTATATTGTCAACGGAAAGAAAATACAATATTAGAAATATAGGCATGGAATGGCAATGAGTATGGCTACACATTGCCATGCTATGTGTTTCCGATAACCATCCTTTATCTGCCCGTCATTGCCGGAATGGAATAGCAAGAATCGGGCAATTGAAGATGAATCTTTACATAATCGAAGATGAATCTTCACTCAACATAAGATAAATCTTCACACAATAGAATAATTAAAACCAATAAATGAATATGAAAAATTACATCAAGACAGCCGCATTGGCATTCATTATGCTGGGTGGAATGGCAGTTTCCACATGCTTTGCGCAGCAGAACAACGCTCCTAAAGGACTGAAAGATGCCTACAAATACTATTTCAAAGTCGGCGTAGCACTAAATACCCGCAACTTTTCCGAACCGGAACAGCAACTGACTCTCGCCAATTACAACAGCGTAACCTGTGAGAATGCGATGAAACCGGGCGAACTTCACCCTGCTGAAGGTGTCTGGAAATGGGAAGGTGCCGACAGTATTGCCAACTGGTGTCGCCGTCATCACATCCCGATGCGTGGTCATTGCCTCGTTTGGCATAGCCAGTTTGCCGACTGGATGATGTACGACAAGAAGGGGAAGTTCGTCAAGAAGGAGGTATTCTACAAGCGTCTCCGCGATCATATCCACACTGTCGTCAACCGTTACAAGGATATCGTCTATTGTTGGGACGTGGTCAATGAGGCAATGGCTGACCAGCAGCGCCCTGCTTTCGGCGGTCGTAAAGCTGGAAGTCCATACCGTGAGTCTGCATTATACAAGCTCTGTGGCGATGAATTCATAGCTAAAGCATTCGAGTTTGCACGTGAAGCCGACCCGAAAGCACTCCTTTTCTATAATGACTACAATGCTGCTAATAAGGATAAGTGCCAGCGTATCTATGACATGGTGAAGAAAATGAAGGATGCAGGCGTGCCTATCGACGGCATTGGAATGCAGGGTCACTACAATATCTACGGTCCTTCTATGGACGATGTCTCTGCTGCTATCGAGAAATACGCCACACTCGTCAAGCATATTCACATCACCGAGCTCGACATTCGTGCCAACGAAGAGATGGGAGGTGCCCTCAATTTCTCAAGAAAAGGTGTGGAAATAAAGCCTTATATCAAGACGCTCCACGCCAATCAGTACAGCCAGCTCTTCAAGACATTGCGCAAATATAAGGACGTGGTGGACGTTGTCACCTTCTGGAACCTCTCTGACCGCGATTCATGGGTAGGCACATCAAACTATCCTCTCTTGTTCGACAAGGACCTGAAGCCTAAGACTGCCTATTATGCCGTTAGGGATTTCAATCCTGCTCTCGATAATGTCAAGCCGATAGAGGACTTCAAACCGAGCGAGCTTAACCAGCCGGGACAGCAGTATCCGATGGTAAACTCACAGGGATATGCACGCTTCCGTGTCGAGGCACCGCAGGCTAAGTCCGTACTTGTCAGCCTCGGACTCGGTGGTACCGGCGGTACTGTGCTCCAAAAGGGTAAAGATGGTTTCTGGTATGGTACCACTGACGGACCGATGGATGAGGGATTCCATTATTATCACCTTACCATCGATGGCGGAGTGGTCAATGATCCGGGCGCAAAGAATTACTATGGTTCATGCCGTTGGGAGTCTGGTATAGAGATTCCTGCACATGATCGCGACTTCTATGCGCTCAAGAATGTCCCTCATGGCAATGTGCAGAAGATTATTTTCCATTCTCCAAGCACTAAGTCAGAGCGTGTTGCCTATGTATATACGCCGGCTGGATATGAGAAGAGCACCGTGGGCAAGAAGGGAAAGGAAAACCGTTACCCTGTGCTTTACCTCCAGCATGGATGGGGAGAGGATGAGACAGCGTGGTCAAACCAAGGACATGCCAACCTCATACTTGACAATCTCATCGCTGAAGGCAAGGTAAAGCCGTTCATCATCGTGATGACTTACGGAATGACAAATGAGTGCAAATGGGGACGTATGCACGAGTTTGACTGGACAGAGTTCCAGAAAGTCCTGATGGACGAGCTCGTCCCATACGTTGACAGCCATTTCCGCACCATCCCGGACCGCGACCATCGCGCTATGGCAGGACTGTCTATGGGCGGTATGGAGACCCATAATGCCACTCTCGCACGCCCTGAACTCTTCGGTTACTGGGGACTCTTCAGCGGTGGGCTCTATCTGCCTGAAGAGCTGAAGGGCAAGCCTGCTCCTAAGCATATGTTCATCTCATGCGGCAGCAAGGAGAATCCTGACCGAGTGAAGGAGGCTGTCGAGACGCTGAAAGCAGCGGGATATAATGCCACAAGCCACGTTTCTGATGGCACAGCGCATGAGTTCCTCACATGGAGACGCGCCCTTAAGGAGTTCGCTTCCATAATTTTCAAGTAAACAAAAATCTGCTTTGATATTGTAATCCATTCCCATTCTTTCATGGAAAGGGTGGGGTGGATTCTCCTTAATCGTAATTTTATTTTGTCATTATGAATGTAATATCAAGAAAAATAATTATTTTTGCCACTGCAATATTCTCTTCGTTGACGGCTGAAGCGCAGAATCCTATAGCCCAGACATACTTCTCCACCGACCCGGCACCTATGGTATATGGTGACCGTCTCTATGTCTTCACCGGACATGATGAGGAGAATGCCGACTTCTTCTGGATGCATGACTGGCGCCTTCTCTCCACTGTTGACATGGTAAACTGGCAGGATCACGGTTCGCCACTTAGCCTTTTCGACTTCAAATGGGCAGATGACAGAGCTTGGGCACCGCAGGTTATCGAGCGGAACGGCAAGTTTTATTTCTATGTTCCGGTGCATTCCAAGATCAGTAACGGCATGGCCATCGGCGTAGCTGTGGCTGATAATATCGAAGGACCTTATCATGATGCCCTCGGAAAGCCGCTCTATGAGGACGGAAAGTGGGACCATATCGACCCTACAGTGTGGATTGATGATGATGGTCAGGCATATATTGCGTGGGGAAACCCTAAATATTACAGTGCAAAACTTAGCGATGACATGATTCATCTCGCCTCTGAAGTGAAGTGTGATACTACAGTAAAGCGCTACACAGAGGGACCATGGCTCTACAAACAGCGTTCTCTCTCAAAGAAGGAGATTAAGGATATGCGCCTTTCCAAAAAGGAAATGAAAGCATCTGCTTGGGGTAAATGGTTCCTTATATATGCTGCTGGCGGTGTGCCGGAGTGCATAGCATACTCTGAAAGCAATTCTCCGCAGGGACCATGGGAGTATAAAGGCGAGGTAATGGCACAGACTAATGATACTAAATCATTTACTAATCACAGCGGAATAATCGACTATAAGGGTCATCATTACTTCTTCTATCACACTGGTTGGTTGCCAAAGGGTGGCGGATTCTCACGCAGTGCCTGCGTAGAAGAATTCAAATGGCAGAAGGATGGTCGCCTTCCTGTCATCCTTCCTACACATGAAGGACCAGCCCCTATCGCCACATTCTCTCCTTTCCGCCGTGTGGAGGCAGAGACAATGGCATTCTCAAAAGGCGTTCGCTCTGAGTGGAACAGCAAGCAAAAACGCATTTGGGTAAGCGATATACATAATGAAGACTGGATAAAACTGCGCGAAGTGGATTTTGATACCAATGCTCCTGCCTCCCGACTTAATATCGAAGTCAGCGTGGCAAGTGCTCTCCAGGGAGGTCAGATAGAAGTTCGCCTCGACTCATTGAAGGGCAATCTCGTCGTTACAGTCGATGTTCCACGCACTGGCGGCTGGGAAGAATGGCAGACAGTAAAAGCTTCTTTCACCAAGGAAGTAAAAGGAAAGCACGACCTATACTTCGTATTCCGAGGCAAAAAGGGCTTAAAGCTCTTCAATTTCGATTGGTGGCGCATCCAGTAATCGCTATGGTGATTAGTGGTTTAGTCAATTAAGAATAATGAATTCCTATTTTTGAATAATGAAAAAGAATGGCATTCTCCTTCAGATAGCAATGCTTCTGCTCCCTGTCAGCGCCCTTAATGCGCAGACAAGTCCTGATGGTAAACTTCAGGTTAAGGTCACTTGCGACCAAGGAAAGCCTGTATATACAGTCACATATAATGGAAAAGACTGCATGAAAGCATCGCCATTAGGTCTCAATACCAATATCGGCGACTTCACAAAAGACCTTTCTATCAGCAATTCTTCTGCTGTTCAGCCTGTGAAAGCAGACTACACATTATATAATATCAAGCGTAAGGACAACCATTACGAAGCTAATCAGCAGACATACACTTTCGCACAGAATGGTAAAGACGTACTGAAAGCCACTTTCCAAGTGAGCAATCACAATATAGCCTTCCAGTATGAGATACTGAAAAGCCAAAAGGAAACCATGTGCGTAGTGGTCAATGACGAGGCTACAGGCTTCCATTTCCTCGATGAAACCGTCACTTTCCTATGTCCACAAATGGGCTCAATGACTGGTTTCGCACGCACAGCACCAAGTTATGAGACCCATTATACAGCCGATGAGGCTATGGGTAAGAACGGTTGGGGACAGGGTTACACCTTCCCTTGCCTCTTCAAAGCACCGGCAGAGAATGGCAATATCTGGATTCTCGCTTCCGAAACAGGCAGTTGTGGCAATTATCCTGGTTGTAAAATAGAGAATAAAGGCGCTGGAAACTATAAGGTTTCTTTCCCTGATATGAAGGAAAACAATGGCTATGGATCTACAGGTGCACAGATGGCTTTGCCAGAAAAGACCCCGTGGCGCACACTTACCGTCTCTCCAAATCTTAAAGATATCGTCGAGACTACAGTGACATGGGATGCTCTCGCCGTAGCTCAAAAGGATAATAAGAATGCCCTTGATGCCCTTCGCGCTAAGCATAAGGAAGGCTATGGACGTGGAGCTTGGTCATGGATTATCGCAGACGATGCCAGTTGCAATTACGATACGCAGAAAGAATACATAGATTTCGCTGCGGCAATGGGCTGGGAATCCCTGCTGATTGATGCTCAATGGGATCGTCAAATCGGTCGTGAGCGCATAGCAGAACTTGCTCGTTACGGAAAAACGAAAGGCGTTTACCTCTATCTTTGGTATAATTCCAACGGTAATTGGAATGATGCTCCGCAGACACCACGCCATTGTCTCAGCACTGCAGCAGCGCGTCAGCAGGAAATGGAATGGCTTCAGCAGACCGGTATCCGTGGTATCAAGGTGGATTTCTTCGGTGGTGACAAGCAATGCACTATGGAATTATACCGTGATATCCTCGCTGATGCCCTCAAGCATAATGTCAAAGTCATCTTCCATGGATGCACATTGCCTCGCGGATGGGAGTATATGTACCCTAACTATGTAGCGAGTGAGGCAGTGAGAGCATCCGAAAATCTCCGTTTCTCACAAGGAGAATGTGACCGTGAGGCTATGGATGCCACGTTCCTTCCGTTCATCCGCAACGCTGTAGGCAGCATGGATTTCGGCGGAAGCACGCTCAACTGGTATTACAACAAGTACAATCAGCCGGGCAAAGGTGGCGGTCATCGCATCACATCTGATGTCTTTGCCCTTGCCACAGCAGTGCTTTTCCAGTCTCCAGTCCAGCATTTCGCCATGTCGCCAAGCAATCTTACCGATGCTCCAGCATGGGCTCTCGACTTCATGAAGAATGTGCCGACAGCATGGGAGGATATACGTTTCATCGCAGGTTACCCAGGAAAATACGTTGTTCTCGCCCGTAAAAGTCAGGCAGGAAAATGGTATCTTACCGCAATCAACGGCACAAAGGAGCCTCTCAAGCTCAAGATTCCGGTTGATATGTACGCTGCAGGTCAGACAGTTACCGTATATAGCGACAAGCCGACAAAGGAAGTGACTCCTGAAGGTTCTGTAAAGCAGGTGAAGATAAGCAGGAAACGCATCATGGAAGCAGTCATTCCAGTCAACGGTGCCTTCCTTATCGCAGAGTAAGAAACTTACAATCAAGAAATGAAACCATGCCTCTTCCGTCAAGGAGGAGGCAATCCCAACTACCTATAACTTATGAATATGTCGATAAAAGCGCTGGCATCCATTGCCTTGGCTATAATATCAGCAGGAGCAGTACATGCACAGAAACTGAATCTTCCACTGATTCAGACCAAATATACCGCTGACCCGGCACCATACGTACATGGAGATACCGTCTATCTCTACACCACCCACGATGAGGAAGGCGCAGAAGGTTTCCTCATGAAGGACTGGCTTCTCTATACATCTACCGACATGGTGAATTGGGAAGACCATGGTGCAGTGGCTTCGCTCAATGATTTTAAGTGGTATAAAGGTAATAATGGCGCTTGGGCAGAGCAGGTAATAGAGCGTAACGGCAAGTGGTATATGTACTGCCCTATACATGGTCACGGCATAGGAGTGCTCGTGGCTGACTCTCCTTTCGGTCCTTTCAAGGATCCGCTCGGCAAACCTCTCGTATGGAACAAGGAGCATTGGTATGACATTGACCCTACAGTATGGATTGATACAGATGGTCAAGCGTATCTGTATTGGGGCAATCCAAACCTTTATATGGTGCGTCTCAATGAGGATATGATTTCCTATTCCGGTGAGGTAATCGAGCATCCTAAGGTAAAGGACTATCAGGAAGGTCCGTGGTTCTGGGGCAGGAAGAATGCCAAAGGACAGATGATATACTATATGGCCTTTGCTTCCACCTGCTGTCCTGAAGGTATCGGCTATGCCATGTCCGATCATGCTGACGGTCCTTGGGAGTGGAAGGGACACATTATGGACCATACTCCGCAGACACGAGGCAATCATCCGGGCATCATAGAATTCAAAGGAAAGTCTTATTGCTTCGGTCTCAGCTATGATGTCTATCGTTTTGAGACAAGCCGCCATGCAGAGCAGCGTAACTGTTCAGCGGCAGAGATGACATATAACCCTGATGGAACCATTCAGGAACTGCCATATTTCCTTCATGCAAAGCTGGAACAGGTGGGCTCTTTCAATCCTTACCGTCGCGTTGAGGCAGAGACGATGGCATGGGGATATGGTCTTCGCACCACTCGTGCCAACCCTTCAGGTCCATGGAATCCTACTCTCTTCGTCACAGACATTGATGATGGTGAGTATATCCTCGTGAAAGGCGTTGACTTTGGAAAGAAAGGAGCATCTTCATTCACAGCTTCCTGCGCTGTTCAGCTTTATGGTGGTAAGATGGAAGTGCGCATTGATGATGTAGAAGGCAAACTTCTTGGCACTCTTGATATTACCAATACTAAGTTTAAGTATAAGGAATTTACCACTCGTCTCGATCCTGTAAGTGGCAAGCACGATTTGTATCTCGTCTTTAAGGGTGGTAAATATCAGAAGAAAAACCTCTTTAATTTCGACTGGTGGCAGATGACACCGGCGAAGTAAATACGGTAAATAATGAATAAAACGAGACTTATATCCGCCACATTAGCGGTGGATATAAGCCTGAAATAATAATTATCTCACTATATTTCAATATGAAAGTAATAAAGAAAGCTCTCTCAATATGCGCCCTGATGGGAGCATCCGTCCTCTCAGCAAATGCCCAGAACCCTTATCTCCCTTTGTGGGAGCACGTTCCTGATGGTGAGCCGAGAGTCTTTGAAGACCCTGACAATCCAGGGAAATACCGTGCATACATCATCGGTTCGCATGATGTGAAGAACACAGCATACTGTGGTCCAGACATAAGAATGTGGTCTGCACCGGTGGAAGACCTCAGCAAATGGCGTGATGAGGGCGCTATCTTCACCCATTATGTGGATGGTCAGTGGGACACCATGTACGCTCCAGACCTCGTAGAGGTGAAGGACAGAAAGACAGGGAAGAAAACCTACTACCTCTATCCTCACTCCCGAGGCTACCGCCGTGTGCCTATGGTGGCGAAAGGTGACCGCCCTGATGGTCCTTTCACGCCGATAAACCTCACTGAAGACCAGCGTCAGTGCCTTCCAGGCTCAATGATTGACTTCGACCCTTCCGTCTTTGTGGAGAACATCACCGACAAGAAGGACAAGGACTACGATAAAGGTTTCCGAGCATACGTATTCTATGGTTTCCAGCATTCCACGGCAGCCGAACTTGACCAGAACACTATGTACTCCGTTCGTCCAGGCACCAAGATACATGATTACTTCATTCCTGCCTCCTCACGCTACGGAGAAGTGCGCGACCCGAAAGGCACTGAGTACCCGGCACTGTATAAAGGACAGAATCCGGGCGAGTTCAATTTCTTTGAAGCCAGTTCTATACGCCAGGTAGGCAACAAGTATGTCATGGTCTTCTCTGGCTACAGCGGCCCTGACTACGGTCTTGGTTCCACCAATTCAGCCCTTCGTTACGCATACGGAGACAGCCCGTTGGGCCCTTGGCGCTCAGGAGGAGTGCTCGTGGATTCCCGTGGTGTCGTGCTGAATGAGGATGGAAGCAAGCTGACAACCACCAACTGGGCGCATAATACCCACGGTTCATTGCAGGAAATCAATGGCCAGTGGTATGTCTTCTATCATCGTCCGCCTCGCAGTTTCGGCAATGCCCGCCAGACAATGGTGGCACCTGTCAAGATAGAATGGGACAAGAAGTCTGTTGCCAAAGGCGGAAAAGTGCGCATAGTGGGCTATGATCCATACGTGAAAGGCAATGAATGGTCAGCCAAAGCATCGAATGGCGACCACTATACCGGTGCTGAAGTGACCTCAGAAGGCTTCCAGATATTCGGACTCCCACCTTATAACTACTATTCAGCCGGTATTGCGTGCTACGTGACCGACCATAATGCGATGCAGGACCAGCGTGACGTGTGGAACAACTCCATGGACCTCGCCGGACTGAAGAACGGCAGCATCGTGGGATTCAAGTACTTCGGCTTCGGCGGACTGGAGAAAGACGCCAAGGGATGCAAGGCTTTTGCAGGCACAAAGCAAGGCGATGGCACCCGCATCCAGCTGAATCTCACAGAAGGAAGTGGTCAGCCATTCACCATCAAGGTGATGCTGGACGGTCCATACGCCAACTCTACATGGAACGGCAAGGAGATAGGACGCATCGAAGTGAAGGATGCCAAGCCGGGCCGTCACGCCACTTACGATGTGAAAGTGCCGCAAGTGGAAGGACTTACAGGCAAACATGCCATATATCTCGTGGTGGAAGGACCGGAATATAAGGCACCAGCACAGCCACGTTGGGGCAACATCAACCAGAAGAATGCCCGTCCGCAGGGTCTCTTCGACCTCCACGGAATAGCCTTCGCCAATGATAACATCACCCCTTCAGCGCCTAAGGTGCCACAGGTTACTATCAATGTAGATGGCAATAACCTCGTTATTCCATCCGACCCGATTCTCTCCACCAACCAGAACGGTTACACCCAGACCGACCATTATCAGGTATATGGTCGCCTCACCGGCAATTCCGTCATCAAGGCAACAGCCTCCGACACGAGCGTGAAGTTCACTGTGGGCAAGATAACCGATGGCCGCGCCAAGGTGACTGCCGTATGGAATGGAGTGGAGAAGGTGTTCCTGATAAACTAAAAAAAGCGGCTGTCCCCTCAGTCCCCACCATTGTGGGGAAGATTAAAACATCAATGGATAAAATGGTTACCGGTTATAGGTTGTCGGTTTTAGGTTAGTTTGCACTATACTACCAACAACCCACAACCAACGACCGACAACCTATTTTATTGATATTTTATTGCTGATTGTCAGCTTGATAGATGCTGGCGAAACTCCAGTAATGTTTTTTTCATTATATGCGACACATATTTCTTTACATAATTCTCAGCTTCGGATTGGCAATAAATGCTAATCCAAAGCTGAGATTTTCTTTTGTCACACCTTCCATAGTACGTGTGCAGTGGAATCCGGACGGCAAGTATCAGGGCAACAACACTGGCGTATGCGTCTATTCACCTCAAAATGTGGAGTTGGAAAAAACGGAAACGGCGGAGAAACTGCTACTCGCTTCCTCTCAGCTGACCGTCATCATGGACAAGCAGACGGGAGATCTCACGTTCCAGGACAAGAAAGGAAATGAAATCCTTGCTTCCAAAGGCAATTCATTGAGGGCAGAACCTTCAGTGCAGGAGCGCATAGTATATGATGAAAAGTCAGCTCGTATGGAGGAAACAGCTAACGGCAAGGTGACCGTAAAGGACATAATACGCCGTGATACCGTAGGTAAAAGCACCCGATATTTCGTCTCTTTCTGTGCCGGAAACGAGAAAGCTCTCTATGGTCTTGGAGCCCATATGGAGGATTACATGAATCTTCAGGGCAAGACATTGTGGCTTACCCAGCATAATCTCAAGGCTTTCGTTCCCATGCTGCTGTCCACCAATGGCTACGGACTGCTCATTGATGCCGGTTGCGCAATGAAATTCACGAGCGAGAAGAATGCCGATGCCAATATGGGCAAAGCCGTCTCTTATGTCACCACGATGCAACTTGAAGGCGCAAAGCAGCTCGATTACTACTTCATCAAGGGCGAAAACCTCGATGAAATCGTGGAAAATTATCATTTCCTGACCGGCAAAGTGAGCATGATGCCACGCTATCTGTTTGGATATACCCAGTCGAAGGAGCGTTACGTTTCCTCTGACGACATCATAAATACTCTGAAGGAATACCGCAGTCGCCATGTGCCTATCGACATGATAGTGCAGGACTGGAACTACTGGCCGCAGGGATGGGGATATATGAAGATGAATTCCAGGTATTATCCATCACCTAAAGCCCTTGCAGACTCTGTGCATTCCCTGAATGCCAAACTGATGATCAGCATCTGGCCCAATCCTCAATGGTGTCCCGAAGCAGATGATTTCAAGAAGCGGGGCATGATGCTGGAGCATGATGTCTATGATGTGTTCAATCCGCAGGCACGCAAACTCTATTGGAAATACGCCAACGATGAGTTTTTCAGCAATGGCTTTGACGCATGGTGGTGTGATTCCAGCGAGCCTCTCGATGGTGATTGGAATCAGATACCCCAGCATTCACTCCATGATTCCAACGTCCCTTATGGATGGAATGACCATGAATACCGCTGGATGCTCAATAAGGACGTGCTGAGCGAAGCTCTCGGAGTGGACCGAAGCAGCCTTTATTCGCTCTATCACTCAATGGGAATATACGAGAACCAGCGTGCAGAGACAGCCAACCGATATGGAGGAGGCAATCGCGTCGTCAATCTTACACGTTCCACATACGCAGGTCAGCAGCGTTACGCCACGATAGTATGGAACGGCGATACCCATGCCTCATGGCAGTCTTTCCGTCAGCAGATACCGGCAGGACTCAACTATATGGCCACCGGCAATCCTTACTGGACGGTGGATGTAGGTTCTTTCTTCACGAAGGATGACGGTCGCAGATGGTTTTACAAGGGAGAGTTCCAGAATGGCGTAAAGGATGATGCGTACAAGGAGTACTATGTCCGTATGTTCCAGTGGGCTACGTTTCTTCCCATGCTGAGAAGCCACGGAAGTGACACGCCTCGTGAGATATGGCAGTTTGGCGATAAAGGTACGAAATATTATGATGCCATCCTCGATATGATAAATTTCCGCTATGCGCACATACCTTATATATACAGTATGGCATGGAGACAGCATAGCGAAAGCTACACTATGGCCCGCCTTCTTGCCTTCGACTTCCCGGAAGATGATGCCGTTCTCGACATGAAAGACGAGTATATGTTCGGTGACTACCTCGTATGCCCCGTTACAAGACCTCTCTCCGAGAGCCATACCCGTCGTCTTTACCTCCCGAAAGGAGAGAGATGGTACGATTGCAACGATGGAAAGACGTATGAAGGAGGCCAGTGGATAGAGCAGCAGACGGAGATAGGCAAGGCTCATGTCTTTGTTCGTGCCGGTTCGATAATCCCTACTACCGAGGTGGCGGAATACTCCGATGCGCAGAAGGGCAAGCCAGTCACCATCAATGTCTATCCAGGAAAGGATGCAAAGTTCACGCTCTATGAGGATGAAGGCGACAACTATAATTTCGAGAAAGGAGCATATACCACTATCCGCTTCTGTTGGAATGATGCAGAAAGCACCCTCGAAATCGGTGAAACCGCAGGAAACTACGATGGAATGGCTGAAAAACGCCAGTTTGTCGTCAAGACTCCAGGCGGAGAAAAGATTATCAAATATAAAGGAAAGCCAAAAAGAGTGAAGTTATGATACTGACAAAGGAAACCGTAAACCGCGTGAAAGAGGCAGCCTTTCTGCTCCTTCTCTCGCTTGCATCTATAAGCGTTTCAGCCCAGACCTCACCGAATGGAAGGGTCAAGGCGTATGCCAAGGACAGCAAGCTACGTGTGGAATACAAGCACAACGGAGTGTGGCAGAATGTATTCACAGCAGATTACCCAAATATAAGGCTGAACGACAAGAAGAAAGTAAAGGACTCCTACGACATGGTACTCGGCAAGAAATCCCATGTCAAGGTGAATGCCGTTGAGGGAGTTTACAGTATAGAAGGCAACGGAACCTTACTTGTGCGAGTAAGCGATGATGGCGTGGCTTTCCGCAAGCTCGGTCGTGAGAGCATGAATATCCATTCGGAGACACCGGTCAATGTGGATTTCTCTTCTGCAGCCCACAACTGGCTGATGCAGTGGTCGGACTCCTATGAAGGCTTCTTCCCGAGAGACAGAGCGGTGAAGGACGGGGAACGCTTCGGCTTTCCTTCCCTTTTCGAGTATAGAGGCGGCCTTTTCGCATTGCTCTCAGAGGCAGATCTCCACAAGGACAATGCCGCTTCCAGCCTTTACAGCACCGGTGAAATGGGCAAATTTCTCATTGTTACCGATAAAAACAAGGAGAACAATCCACAGCAGAGTTCATGGAAAGCGGTGATAATAGGTTCACTCGCAGATGTGGTAGAGTCCACCATGATAACCGACCTCTCCGATCCATGCAGGATAGAAGATACCTCGTGGATAAAGCCCGGCGTGGCATCATGGATCTATTGGGCGTATAATCACGGGTCAAACGACATGAACATAATAAGGAAATACATCGATCTCGCCGTGAAGATGAGGCTTCCTTACGTCCTCATAGATGCGGAATGGGACGATATGCCGAAGATTCCATCCAATAATGGAAAGACCATTGAGGACGCAGTAAGGGAATGCCTCGATGCAGGCGTGAAACCGATGATATGGTATAACTCGTCTGTGGGATGGATCAATGGTGCACCGGGACCGAAATTCCGTCTCAACAAGCCCGAAGACCGCGAGAGAGAGTTCGCTTGGTGCGAGAAGATAGGCGTCAAGGGAGTGAAGATAGATTTCTTCTCAGGCGACACGAATCAGAACATCAAGTACATGATAGAACTCCTGGAATGCGCTGCAAAGCATCATCTGCTCGTCAATTTCCATGGAGCAACCATCCCCCGCGGATGGCAACGCACATATCCTAACCTCGTAAGCACAGAGGGAGTGTATGGGGCAGAGTGGTATAATAATGTGCCTACGTTCACGGACAAGGCTGCAAGGCATAATGCCACACTGCCGTTCACGCGCAATGTCATCGGTTCGATGGACTATACCCCGTGCGCATTCAGCGATTCGCAGCATCCGCACATCACCACCCATGCGCATGAACTTGCGCTAACCGTCCTCTTCGAGTCTGGCATCCAGCATCTCGCAGACCGTCCGGAGAGCCTTCTCGACCAGCCGGCGGCTGTCAGGGATTTCCTTTCCTCGCTCCCTACAGCATGGGATGAGACGCATCTGCTCTCAGGTTATCCCGGTGAAAGCGTGGTGATGGCAAGGAGAAAAGGCAGCGTATGGTATGTGGCAGGAATCAATGGTACAGACGAAGTCCGGACTCTTGATTTCTCCCAGCTGAGCAGATATGTGAAGAAAACCAGCAACGTAAAGCTTTTCCTCGATTCCAGCGTCAAGCGGAATACGCCTTGGGCTATCATAAATGCCGGTAGATTTGACAAAAGAGGAATGAAAACGGAATGCCAGCCACGCGGCGGTTTCGTCATTGTATGTAAGTGACTGGCATCACATGGATAAATCTGACAGCCGCTTTATATCCCGGTTCATCCAGGTTTGGTATACTGAGGAAAATGCTTTTCCCAACGGAACAAAACAGGAAAGACAAGGCATCTTTTTTTCATGTTCTGACTCCCGAAAAGCGAAGACATAGATATTACAATCTGAAAGCATAGTTTTCACGTTGCAATATCTATGCTTTTACCTCCCAATATCTATGCTTTTAGCCCCTAATATCTATGCTTTCACCTCCCGGCACCTATGCCGATAAAAACTAAAAGCAAAACAATCACATTTGCTTACAGTTCTTCCGATATTGCCACGCTTTAATAACAATCCGCTTTTTCTAATAAAGGCGCATCTTTGACAAATAATAACAGCAACCCTCCAACAAGCTTTCCAAGCGAGAGGCGCCACTGTGCCAACGGCTTTTACCGTTGGTTTCCAATCACCATAACCACCCAAATCCAATGAAAAAGACCAAAGCAATAGCCGTAATGGCAATGATGATGTCGCCGATATGCGCAGCACAAGCGCAGAATCCGATCATCCATCATCAGTTTTCCGCTGACCCTACAGCGAGAGTGTTCGACGGAAGAATCTATCTCTTCCCTTCGCATGACATCATCAGTCCCGTGGAACCGGAGAAGAAATGGTTTTCCATGGCAGACTATCATGTGTTCTCTTCCGACAATCTCACGGACTGGACCGACCACGGAGTGATACTCTCCCAGGAGCAGGTGCCGTGGGGAAACCCGACAGCTTACTCCATGTGGGCTCCCGACTGCGTGGAGAAAGACGGCAAGTATTATTTCTTCTTCCCCGATGCCCCAAAGCCGCTCGACACCGACAAGGATGGTCGTAGCCGTGGATTTGGCGTCGGAGTGGCAGTGGCAGACCATCCTTATGGACCTTACAAGCCGGAGCCAAACAATATAAAAGGAATAGCCGGCATAGACCCGTGCGTGCTGCAGGCTTCCAATGGCGAGAACGTCATCTTCTGGGGAGGCGGCGGACTGAGAATGGCAAGGCTGAAAGACAACCTCACCGAACTGGCTGACGAGGAACTGCAGAATCCTGTCGAGGGACCGCATGGCATGAAACTCTACGGTCATGCTGTCGAAGGACTGCCGGAAGGCTTCAAGGAAGGACCGTTCGCATTCGAGAGAGACGGCAGGTTTTATCTCACTTATCCTTGGGTGCGCAAGGAAAACGGCACCGAATGCCTTGCCTATGCCATGAGCGACAAGCCGATGGGACCGTATGAATACAAGGGCATCATCATGCAGGAACATGAGAACGGATGCTGGACAAACCACCATTCCATCGTGGAATACAAGGGACAGTGGTATCTCTTCTATCATCATAATGACTATTCGCCCGGCTTTGACAAGAACAGGGCGGTGTGTGCAGACTCCCTTTTCTTCAATCCCGACGGCACCATACAGGAGGTCAAGCCTACGCTCCGCGGCATAGGAGTCACCGATGCACGCACCCAGGTGCAGATGGACCGTTACAGCAGCATCGGTGGAGGTGCCACAATCGAGTATAATGACACTACGGACTGCTTCCGGGGATGGAAGACGCGCCTGCCGGAAAATGGATGGGTGAGTTATTCCAATGTGCAGATGCCCGAAGGAGAATACACCGTATGGGTGAACAAACCGGGATTCTGGGGACGTGCCGAGATTGTGGATATCCGGAAGACGACACTTGAACTCAAGGTCAACAAGCTGGCTAACGGACTCCATGAACTCGTGCTGACGAACAAAGGCAAAGCCCCGGTGGAGGTGGATTGGATCTCCCTCAATCCGCGCACACCGCTCGTGCCTTCATCTTCCGGCGGACTTGCCACGGGCAGCTATCGCAATCTCTTCGTGGAGGCAGGGCATTCCGAGGCAGAAGTCGAGGCAAAGCTGCGCCAGGTCTTTGATGACGTGTTCAAGGGAAAGAACCGCTGCTACTTTGAAGCAGGCAAGGATATGGCTTATATCTCAGACCTGAAGAACAAGGATGTGCGCACCGAGGGCATGTCCTACGGCATGATGATAGCGGTGCAGTTTGACAGGAAGGATATCTTCGACCGTCTCTGGCGCTGGAGCAAGAAGTATATGCAGATGCAGGACGGACCGATGAAAGGCTATTTCCGCTGGAGCTGCAAGCCTGACGGCACGCCAAATGCCAATGGACCAGCCTCTGATGGCGAACTCTATTACATCACTTCCCTCATCTTCGCATCAAACAGATGGGGAAACAGCGGTGAAATCGACTATCTGAAGGAGGCACAGTATATCCTCGACTGCATCCAGCCACGCCAGACAGAGTTTACCATGAGGCGTGGAATGGATGGAAAAAGACTCGAAAAGCCTGTCACCACCAAGCGGACAGTATCGCTGATAGACCCGGAAACCGACCTTATCACCTTCGTGCCAGGTGCTGCTTTCACTGATCCGTCTTATCATATCCCTGCCTTCTATGAGGTATGGGCACGCTATGCTGAGGATGGCAGGGCTTCCTATTGGCGAGAATGTGCCCGTAAAAGTCGTGAATATCTCCATAAGAGCATGCATCCTATGACAGGACTGAATGATGATTACAATAATTTCGACGGCACTCCGTTACATAATAACCGACTTTTAGGCGACTGCTTCCGCTATGATTCATGGCGCGTACCGATGAACATCGCGCTCGATTACAGTTGGTCATGCTCGGATAAGGTGTGGCAACAGAATTATGGACATACCATCCAGAACTTCTTTTTCTCAAAGGGAATAGACACATATCTCGACCAGTACAACACCGATGGCACACTGCCGCAGCAGATACTCCCAGCTGGCAGTCACCAACCGAAATTGCGCCATTCCATCGGACTCATGGCTTCCCTCGCCGCTTCCTCCATCATGTGCTCGCATCCTAAAAGCTACGATTTCATCGACAGACTGTGGGAGGCAGACCATAAGCCGGATGCTGACGGATATTTCGATGCCTATTACGACGGATTGCTGCGGCTTTTCGCCTTCATGCACCTCAGCGGACACTATAGGGTGATAGAGAAGACTCCACAGCTGGAGACATATCTCCGCCCGGCAGCAGAGGGAAAGACCACGCCGGACGGTGAGGGATTCGTGCGTCGATGGATGCTTCGCGACCCTATCTCAAAGCCGAACCGCAGCAACACGGTCTTTACCGACACCTATCTCAACGAGACTTTCCCAAAGCCATTGCCTTACAGCAGGAAGGAAAAGGCATGGAAAGCCTATGACAGCCAACTGTTCAACGTCAAGCTCTATCGCCTTGCCACCTGTACCGGACAGCAACGCTACGGCGTTATCTTCTGGGCTACTACCATCATAGAATGTGATGAGGAGATCAAAGACGTGAGATTTGCCATCGGTAGCAACTCCGCTTCCAAGTGGTGGCTTAATGGTCAAGAGATGGCAATGCTCTCCGGCGACCGAAGAATGGTGCGCGATGATGTCGTTTCACGTCCTGTAACGCTCAAAAAGGGGCGCAATATCATCACAGGAGCAGTGATAAATGGTCCGGGAATGAGCGATTTCTGCTTCCGTATCATGGATGCGGACAAGTATAACCTCCGTATTTCTACTGCGTTCAGATAATTTCTACAGGCAAACTACATCACATTTTAGAAATAAAACAATGAAAAAAGCATTATTCATATCAATAATATA
Organism: uncultured Prevotella sp.; assembly: GCA_934256705.1. Taxonomy (GTDB): domain Bacteria; phylum Bacteroidota; class Bacteroidia; order Bacteroidales; family Bacteroidaceae; genus Prevotella. The sequence goes on along the minus strand of CAKQPF010000052.1, from coordinate 4,930 downwards.
TTTCCTTACAACAGGACTTTCATCCCTCGAATGTAAGGCACAGATAGGACAACCTTGGATACATGACCCCTCTACACTTGCCTTCTGTGACGGTAAATGGTACACTTTCGGCACTGGAGCAGGAGGTCTTGTCACCGAAGATGGATGGTCATGGCACAGCGGACCCGTGCGTCCTGGAGGCGGAGCAGCGCCTGATGTCATTAAGATAGGCGACCGTTATCTCGTAGCTTACAGTGCCACGGGTGGCGGACTCGGTGGCGGGCACAACGGAAGAGTGCTGACTATGTGGAACGAAACGCTCGACCCGACCTCGCCGAAGTTCAAGTTTACCGAGCCGATAGAGGTCGCTTCGTCAGACGGTGACGAGGATAATGATGCCATAGATGCCGGACTTCTCCTTGATCCCACTACGGGAAGGCTCTGGCTCTCCTATGGTACTTACTTCGGAAATATCCGCATTGTGGAGCTTGACCCTAAGACGGGAGCACGCATTGACGGCAATAAAGCAAAGGATATAGCCATAGACTGTGAGGCGACAGACCTGATCTACCGTGACGGATGGTACTACCTTCTCGGCACTCATGGCACGTGCTGCGATGGAGTAAACTCCACATACAACATCGTTTGCGGACGAAGCCGGCAGGTAACAGGACCATATATCGACAACGTAGGACGCGATATGTTCCACGGCGGTGGCCGTATGGTAGTGGCAGGAGGCAAGCGTGCCGTCGGAGCAGGACACTTCGGACGCACCGTAATCGATGAAGGTGTGGAGGCGATGTCCTTCCATTGGGAGGCAGACCTTGACAGAGGCGGACGCAGTGTCCTCGCCATACGCCCCCTGTTATGGAAAAACGGATGGCCGTATGCCGGAGAACAGATTGCAGATGGCGAATACTCCATTATCTCGGAGCGCAGGGGCTACAGCCTTGAAATCGCCGTTGACTTCGTCAGAATGCAGCAGGAACGTCAGGCGTGGCATAGCATCGACCCGAACGAGGCGGTGAAGACAATCCCTGGCCAGACCCTTGCAGAAGTGAAGGATGGATGGGAGGAAATTGCGAAACTATGGAATAAAGGCGGTAATATCGGTGTCCGCATCGGCGACTATATGGGTCGTCCGCACCAGAACTGGAACATAACAGCCGTTCCGGAAGCCGGTGGCTACCTCTCGAATCCATATTTCAAGATAACCATTGCAGGTACGGAGCGTGCTCTTTGTGCCACAGCAGATATGCAGGTGGAGACCGTTCCAGCCTTCACAGGTGCTGACTCACAGCTCTGGCGCATCGAACAACTCACCGACGGAACCTATCGCATCATGCCGAAAGCCATTCCGGGAAAGGACGGCATCAATACTGAGTATGTCCTTTATTCCATCGGTGACAGCACACCTGTACTGGAAAAATATGATTTCCAGAGCGATAACTCCAAGTGGAACCTGAAGAAATAGATAGAACAAGGAATATCCCGAGCAACAGGAGCCACTGTGCCAACGGCCTCCAACAAGCATCCCGATCAGCAGGAGCCACTGTGCCACCGGCTTTTACCGTTGGTTCCCAATAATCACCTAAAAATAACAAAATATGAAAAAGCTACTATTTACAGCCCTTCTCTCAGCTGGAATGCTGACAGCGACAGCCCAGTCGTTAGCTCCGGGCGATGCCGGATACGGCTCGCCGGAAAAGAAAATGACAATGAAGAACGCCTATATATGGTCCGACTATCCGGATCCGGATATCATCCGTGTGGGCGATTACTATTATCTCGTCACCACCACGATGCACCTTTTCCCCGGTGGACCGATAATGCGAAGCAAGGATCTCGCCAACTGGGAAGTGGTTTCATATCTCACTGATGCCATCCACGACACGCCACGCTACGACCTCAAGGAGGGAACAGTATATGGCAGAGGACAATGGGCCACATCATTGCGCTACCACAACGGCACTTTCTGGGCGCTCTTCGTGGCAAATGACGACCCGCACAAGTCAATGGTGTTCCGCACAGACGACCCTGCAAAGGGCTGGACTCTCCACAGCCGCCTCCCTGCTTACCATGATTCCTCCCTCTTCTTCGATGATGACGGTAGGGTATATGTATTCTCCGGCAGCGGAAACATCCGCCTTGTGGAACTGAAATCCGACCTCACCGGCGTGAAGGAAGGCGGCATAGACAAGGTGTTGGAGCTTCGCGGCAAGCCCGATGGACTGCATGAGGGCAGTCGCGTCATCAAGCACGACGGAATGTATTACCTTCTCTGCATAGCATGGCCAAAGACCGGACGCGAGGAAATCTGTTACCGCAGCCGCAATATCGAGGGACCTTACGAGAGCAAGGTAATCTTCAAGAGCGACTTTGGAGGTTTCCCTTTCGCCGGACAGGGCACTATCGTGGATGGAAAGCACGGTGAATGGTACGGACTCATGTTCCAGGACCGTGGTGGAGTGGGCAGAATCCTCACCCTGTCTCCATGCTGCTGGATTGACGGATGGCCGATGATAGGCACCAAAGGCGACGGAAAGATAGCCGATTCATTCAGCCTCTACAATGACTATGACGACCCGAAGGCGGTCTATGACGGAGCCGTGGTGAAGCAGGACTACCAATGGAACCATAACTTCATCAAGCAGGACATCACCACGGAGACCGGTTCGCTGTCGCAACCAGGCAGGAAAGTGAAGCTCCGCACGTCAGTGCTTGCCAATTCCATCTTCGATGCGCGCAACACACTCACATGGCGCACATGGGGACCAACTTGCTCCGACACCATCACCATCGACGCTTCACGCATCAAGGACGGTGACTGTGTGGGCTTGTCTGCATTCAATGGCGACGCAGGAGTGCTGACCGTGAAGAAGGAAGGCAAGAAGGCGTACCTCGTTTTCACCGAGGAAAACGTCAGTCTGAGCAATGACACCAAGGCGATAACGGACGTGAAACGCAAGGAAACGGACCGCATAGCCATCCCTAACTCGCGCCTCAAGGATATCCGCCTTGTCATGTCGTGCGACTTCAATCCAGATCGTGACATCGCAACCTTCGCCTACAGTCTCGACAAAGGCAAGACATGGAAGAAGATAGGCACTGACTACAAGATGAGATTCGACTACCGCCGCCTCTTCATGGGCACCAGATATGCCGCCTTCTATTATCCTACCAAGACCACAGGAGGTGAAGTGACCATCCAGTTGTAATCGCTTTGGCGTCATTGAAGGCTGCAAACAGTCGTCTGTTACTACATAAAACAATCAGGCTTTGCCTAAACCATCCGCTATGAATGGTATAGTCAAAGCCTGATTCTTGTAGTGAGGCATATATTCCAATAACCCGAATGCGACAGTAGAGCAGAGAGAAAAAACAAAGAGACCGCGTCTTCGCGACGAGGTCTCTTTGATATAACTAACCTTAATAAAACATGGATCGAAAAAATTAACTTAAAATTAATCCTATGTTTAAGAATGACGGGGGAAAAACGCCAATTTGTATTTTCATCGTCACTGAATTCCACTAATTAAATTCATGCTGCAAAGGTAATACAGATTATCCGAATTTATTTGCTGAAATGTACCAAAGGCTGTTTGATTTGTACCATTGAGCATGGGAAATGCTCAATGTGAATAATGAAATAAACAGGTGATGCAACGCAATATGAAAAGTGGAAACCTTGGCGAGAAGTATATGTGGCGCGGTTTTCTGATGTTGATATACCATTATGTTACATTTGAGAAAGTTTATGTTACATTTTGTTTGCTGGTTATTGATGATGTTTTTTAACTTTGCACTCGCAATATGTGATTGCGTACGGATATGACGTGCAAACGGTAGAAGCCGAAAAACCGTAACAAAGAGTAGGCAAAAATTATCGCTGTTTTTCTTTCAAATTGATAGTGCTCTGACTTTTTATAGTGGACTCATAAATGAGTATTATTATATTATTAATAATAGATACAGAATTAGTACAATAGTGTTTTATTCTGTGTTTATGTTCTGATGTTTTGAATTATCTAATGATGAAGTTATATACATTTTTAAGAAAGTTATTTGTTTTCTGTTTCGTTATTTGCGTTTCGTTAACATATATATCTTGTTCACAATCTGAGAATAATACGTTAGGTAATTATCAGTTGAAAACAATCAAAATTGATCCCGAAAAAGTTTCAGATGGATTGAAACTATGTCAATATCGTGTAGATTCAATTTGCTCATTGTCTTTCCCAAACGGAATGGAATTACATGAGATCACTAAGTTAATCGTTAAAAATGATAGAATCTATATTATGGATTCCAGACTTGATAGAACAATATTCGTCTTTGATTGTTCTGGAAAATTCTTATTTAAAGCAGGTGAAAGAGGACGTGCAAAGAATGAGTATATAGATGGCCCAGCAGACTTTTTTGTAGACAATGATAACAACATCCATGTTTTTGATAACAAGGCTGAGAAAATATTAGTTTTTGATCATACAGGTTCTGTTTGTAATGTAATTGATGTGACACTGTATTATCCATATTCTTTTGGAATGATGCCAAATAAGAAATATGTATATGACTTTAATTTCGATAAAGATGAGGAAAATACGGTCTTAGCTGTATGTGATGAAAATAATATAATTAAAGATAAATTGCTTTATCGCTCAGAAAAGTACACATTTGTACCTTCTAGTCAAACATTTTTTGCCAATGCTAATAGATTATCCCATATACCATTATTAGCAGATTCTGTAATAGTGTTTAACAACGACACACTGGAAAAAGTCGTTAAATTTGATTTTGACGGTAAATTTATAATGAAAGAAAACCCGTCTCTTGTGATTGATATACATGAACCACAAGAGATTAGCGCATATAAAGTGAGAATATCGCTCCAATGGTACCGTTATAGCGGTCGGATGGTACCGCGCGGAGCGGATGCATGGTACCGCTTATA
>CAKQPF010000051.1 GCA_934256705.1 uncultured Prevotella sp. | reverse complement strand
AAAGAGTTTAGCGCCATATTTCAAGGGGTTGTTGCCACGCTACAGCTGCTTCTGAGGGTGTGGGAAACTTTAGTAATATTATTCATAATGGAAGCATTGTTGGTCAACTATCCAAAAGTAGCAGTATAGCCCACCGTATGAGAACCAATAATATAGAATTATTGACTGGTTTTTTTGTCAGCGATGTTTTCTATTGGTCTTACCAAGACACATTGGATGCAGATAAAAGAAAAGAGACGGAATTTTTTAAAAATCCCGCAAAATTCAAATATAAAAAGCCAGAGCCTTTTGCCCCCAAATGGTGCAACGATGCCCGCAACCAAGGTTATGTATTTATTGTAGATATTGCCGGTTATGGCAAGGCAAATAATATATCAGAGTAAATATGAGTTGAATATCATATGAATTTAACTAAAGTTTCCCACGCCAAAAGAATGTGGTAAAAATAACAGTTTCTTGATGCAAAAATGTATCTTTGTAATCGATAATTGACAATTCTACCAAGAATAAGTCTATATGTTTTAATCTGACATCTGGTCAAGAGGATTAGAAGGTAAGTTAGAATAGTTTGAATTTAGTTCTTACCTTACTCTGGAAAGTCAGAACACCATCAATCTGAAAGCAGAACAGCAATAATGACCCTAATTATGAATGATATGGATAGATACAACTTGTCTCGATTTCTTACTGCCCAGGATTCTTGTTCACAATACGAGATGGCTCTTGCGGAGATCCGCACCGGTCGGAAAAGGAGCCATTGGATGTGGTTCGTGTTTCCGCAGTTGAAAGGACTTGGCCGCAGTTATAATGCTGACTATTATGGTCTGACGGGTGCTGATGAGGCACTGGCATATTGGCAACACCCCGTGCTTGGCGAGAGATTGCGGGAGATAACCGGGGTTTTGCTTTTGTTGGAAGGAATGTCGGCAAGGCAGATATTTGGTGGAATTGACGCTATGAAACTCAGGTCATCGATGACTTTGTTCTGGAAAGCTACGGGAAATGAGTTGTTCCGTAAGGTTCTGGACAAGTATTACGATTGCAAGGTGTGTAATAGAACTTTGGGAATGCTATGACGATACAAGAACAGGAAAGGCCTCTTGGACATCTATTCAATAAGTAGGTGATAAAAATTTCTCATTGAAGGAGATTGCAGTAAACAATCCATTAAAAATAGAAGAGCGATGATTGCAGCAACGCCAATTGGCGGTGGCATTAGAGATTGATATGATAATACGTAGGTAAAGATAATCATCTTTTTTCATGGAAACAGCAAAGCCCGGACTTCTGAAAGTCCGGGCTTTGTGATTATATAGCTATTGTGGGGTTACTTCTTTATCTTGAATGTCTTGCCATCAGCAGTGCGAACGATGTATATGCCATGCTGGTTGTCGTACTTCACGCGACGACCGCTCAAATCATAGATGCCAGCGACGGAACGCTTTGTGCCTGAGTTGATGCCATTGATTGCAGAAGTTTCCAGGTTGGTATAGTTGAGAGTATAGGTCATCGTGTTCTGGCAGTCACCGGAGATGAATGAGTAGTAAACAGGAAGCGCTCCATTCTCCTCTTCTCCAATGGAAACTGATGTGGCGTAATCCTTAGTATATAGTCCAGAGACTTCGTCTTGGGTTACTCTCGCTTCGCTCGGTATTGTCTTCCAGACAAATCTTGTTGCCTGTTTGTTTAGAATAAAATATCAATGGATAAAAATAAGAAAAAATATTTTTCATCGGTTTTTCCATTATATTTTTATGTATTGATGTTTGAGTGATTCGGCTGGGGCTCGAACCCAGGACCTGCTGCGTTTTGGTCGGGGCATAAATGGTGGATAAATATATAGAAATGCAAAAAAGCATCCTCTTTTTGAGGATGCTTTTTTGTAATCGAGTGATTCGGCTGGGGCTCGAACCCAGGACCCATTGCGTTTTGGTCGGGGCATTCATCTTTGGTATGGACATGAAAAAAGCGTTCCCATATGAGAACGCTTCCTTGCTTGAATGTGATTCGGCTGGGGCTCGAACCCAGGACCCACAGCTTAGAAGGCTGTTGCTCTAATCCGACTGAGCTACCGAACCAATCCCATTAAATGTTGCTTTGCAGAATACGGAATATTCCGAAAGCGGGTGCAAAGGTACGAAAAAATATTGGTAATTATAACACTTTTGGAAATAATTACGAAATATTAACATTAGATATCTATTGAAGAAAAGGAAAGGAGCTGGGGAGTGTGGCTGTCAGTTTGCGAGACCCTCCTGCAGTATCGACATATATTGGTCATAACTGATGAAGCGTCCGCCCATGCTTTTGAGGTGGGGAGTCTCCAGTTGGCAGTCGATGAACAGTCCACCATGCTGCTGCATATATTTGGCAAGTACGATGAGAGCGAGCTTTGATGCGCTCGGCACAAGCGAGAACATGCTCTCGCCGATGAAGCATTTGCCGATGCATACACCGTAGAGTCCGCCGACGAGACGTGGGGATTCTGCATCGTCTTCCGTCTTCCATACCTCCACGCTTGCTGCATAGCCAGCGTCAAAGAGGCGTGTGTATGCCTCTACTATATGCTTGCCGAGCCATGCGCCGCGTTCTTTTTCGCGTAGTGCACCGCAGTTTGTTATCACTCCTTTGAAGTCCTGGCAGAATGTGACGTTGTATTCCTCTTTCTTCATCATCTGCTTCATGGAATGGGAGATATGTATTTCATCCGGGAATATGACGAAGCGGTCCATTGGGCACCACCACTGTATGTACGGCTCGCCGTCGTCATTGCAGAGGTCGAGATAAGCTTCTTCCTTGCGGAAGGCGTACCACGGGAATATGCCGTGGCTGTAAGCGAGGAGGAGGCGTGGCACGGAGAGGTCACCACCTACAGCGAAGAGCCCGTTTGGCTCACCGTCCCTTGGGTCTGGGAATGAGATTTCGTTTTCGTTGAGAAGATATATCATTAGTTAAAATGAAGAATTCTTAAAATGAAGAATGAAGAATGAAGAATGAAGAATGGGAGTTACGTTTTTTTAGTGAAAAGTGAAGAGTGAAAAGTGAAGAGTGAAAAATCGCGCTGACGCAGTTGGGCAACTAATTACGTCCACCGACAATGTCCACCGATAACGTCCCTCGATAACGTCCACCGATAACGCGGTGGACATGGGGGCGGACGCTAATTATGAATTATGCATTATGAATTAAGCATTATGAATTATGCATTATGAATTAAGCATTATGAATTAAGCGAAGCGTTTGCGCTTTCTCTTGCATCTCTACTGTCACGTGACCACCATGCTTTAGAGCACCGAAGAGGATTTCTTTCATGAGCAGAGGTGAAAGGAAATGATTGATCTTACGGTCCATTTCTCTTGCTCCCATCTTCTTGCTGAATCCTTCCGATAGGAGAAAGTCGAAAGCAGATGGTGCTACTTCCATCGTCACATTCTTCAGAGCCAGGCGGAAGGAGAGCTGACGCAGCTTTTTCTTGAGGATAAGCGAAGCCATGTGGCGGTCCATGTCATTGAATACCACGGTGTCAGATAGTCTGGCGAGGAACTCCGGTTTGAATGTTTTCTTCACCGTATGGAGCATAGCATCGCCGGCGGAGTCGCCACCGTTGAATCCCATCTTCGCCTGATGAGCGAACTGCGCTCCGGCATTGCTGGTCATGATGAGGACCACATGGCGGAAATCAGCCTTCTGTCCCTTGTTGTCAGTGAGGCGTGCATAGTCCATCACCTGCAGTAGGATGTTGTAGATGTCGGCATGCGCCTTCTCTATCTCATCGAGCAGGAGCACACAGTGCGGCGTCTTCCGGATGGCATCCGTGAGCAGACCGCCCTCTTCATATCCCACATATCCGGCAGGCGAACCGATAAGCTTCGCCACGGTATGCTTCTCCGCATATTCACTCATGTCGAAGCGGACGAGTTCTATGCCCATTTCCTTGGCGAGAACGCGGCACACCTCCGTCTTTCCCACGCCGGTAGGACCGACAAAGAGCAGTGAAGCCACGGGCTTGTCATCATCGAGCAGTCCAGCCTTACCCATCTGCACAGCCTCCACGATGTGCTTCACGGCATCGTCCTGACCGTATATCTGGTCGGTGATGCGCTGCTGCAGTGTTTCGAGGTTGGCTTCATCATCGTCCTTCAGCATAGCAGGGGCAATCTTGCATATCTTTGCCAGCACTTCGTCTATGAGTGCTTTTGTCACAGCCACAGGTGCTTTCTCATTGCCAGTCATCCTTGCTTCCGCCTTTGCTCCCGTCTCATCAATGAGGTCTATGGCTTTATCAGGCAGAAAGCGGTCGCTGATGTATTTCGCACTTGCCTCTACGGCGTAGCGGATAACGTCGTCCGAGTAGGTTACATTATGGAATGTCTCATATTTCTCCCTCAGTCCGTGCAGGATAGCGATGGTCTCATCTACGCTCGGTTCGAGCACGTCAATCTGCTGGAAACGCCTTACGATGCTCTTGTTCTTCTGGAAATAGCGGTTGTATTCCTGATAAGTCGTGGCACCGATGAATCGTATCTTGCCGCCTTCCAGATAAGGCTTGAGCATGTTGGAGGCATCGAGAGCGTCGCCGTTGCCGCCAGCCCCGATGAGTGTATGTATCTCGTCTATATATAATATGGTGTTGCCTTCCTCCTCAGCGCCCTTCATCACGTTCTTGATACGTTTCTCAAATTCGCCTCTATACTGAGTGCCAGCCACGAGTGTGCCCATGTCGAGCATGTAGATCTTGGCTCCACGAAGGCGCACAGGCACATCGTCGCGCCTGATTTTCTCGGCAAGACCATAGACGAGAGCCGTCTTTCCCACGCCAGGTTCGCCCACATGTAGAGGGTTGTTCTTTTCCTTTCTGCAAAGCACCTCGATGGTGCGCTGCAGTTCCTCCTCACGTCCGATGAGCGGATTGTGCGAGTCGAGGATGTCGTTGACGCAGGTGCAGAGCGAGTGCCAGTCAGTTTCCATTCCGAAACTCGCCATCATGTCCATGTCGTCATCGTCCATATCATCGTCGTCGATGTCGTTATCGTCCATGTTATCCCACGGCATATTCTCTTCCTGGCATACGGATATGACGGCAGACATCAGTTCTGATTTGTCGTCAGTGATGAGAGAAGTGATGATATTCTTGGCGTAGCTGTCCTCCAGAGTGAGGATAGCATTGATGATATGCGGCGTATCTATCACGCTTTTCCCGGCGGAGAGCGCCATCCCTTCGGCATTGGAAAGCACCTCCACCAGTTGGTCGGACAATACCAGTTCGTATTCGCCCATATCCTTAGGCACAACATCGACTGTACAGAATGCCTTACGAAAACATTCCGCGAGCTGTTCCCTGTCCACATCGAATATCTTCAGCAGTTTTTTTCCTTCTCTCTGTGTAAGGAAACTTGAGAGCACCATTTCCGGAGTCACATATTCCTTCCTGTTTTTCACAGCATAGTGCACTGCCAGTTGTATGAAAGATTCAGCTTTGTAAGTTCTATCCAGCATTGTTGCCCTCCTTTTCGTAAGTCACCTTGAATGGGAAACCTTCCTCCTGCGCCATAGCCATCGCCCTTCGGCATTTGCTCTTCGCCATGTCGAAAGTATAGATGCCCACCACGCCGGTGCCTTTGGTGTGCACGGCAAGCATAATGCTCTCAGCCTCACCGTCTTGCTTGAAGAATACGGTCTTCAGCACCTTCACCACGAATTCCATGGTGGTGAAGTCGTCATTATGCATTATCACGACATATTTATCAGGCTCTTTAAGCAGAACTTTCTCTTTCTGTTTGGATTCGTATTGAGTTTTTCCCATTGTGTAAAAGTCAGTTTCGGGTTTGTTGTATCGGGATTTGAAAGTCCGGAGATGTGGCAGTCAGACCGTCACTTCAGTGCATTCAAGATGCAAAGATATGGAAAAGTTTTTATTTATCCACAGAATTGCCGTATTTTTTTTGTGAGTCCCTCTCTCAAGGCAAAGCGAACAGCATGGAAAAGGCAGCTGGCAGCATTGAAAGAAAAGGCAGAAAGGAACCTCATCTGCATGGCGGAATTGTCCGATTTTTCCGATGTGAACACATGGTGGAAAAGTGCTCGTGCAACAATATGATAATCAATGCGTTGCAAAAGCATAGCTTTTAGGGCGCAAAAGCATAGATATTACATCGTGAAAGCATAGCTTTTAGGCGGTAAAAGCATAGATATTGCGTCGTGAAAGCTTAACTATGGCAGAATGATAGCATAGCAATCGCATTTCTGTTCCATTTTTCCGTCCGCCATTTCGCTATAATGCCATTCCCTTGCCACAAGTGTGATTTATGGTCATTTTGAGCATCCGTCACGATAGGAATAAGCAAGAAAAAGCGGGGGAATAAAACATTTATATGTTTTTATTTCCAGAATCAGGATAAAATTCGTATATTTGCAGATGAATTCCTGACAACAATCCTTGGAAAGAAGCCCCGGTCTGGAAACGGTACGTCATCGCAACGGCGGACGGAACCCATGCAGGCGGATGCCGGAAGTCGCGGTGAGAGAATCTGCAGACCGAGATTTCCAAATGACAGAACGTCAGGAAACAGACATACATAAGGCGTTTATCAACGCTTGCGCTTGACCTTCGAAATCTCGCAAGTTTCACGTACCGTCAAGACAAGACAGCGATAGATGCCCCGGAGATGTGATGGAACTCGTGTCCCCAGAGCGCAATTATAGCCATGACAGTCAGCAAAACGGCACGTCGTGGCTAAGGGATTGCCGTATCTATGGGGTATTGGTCTGGCATATCGGCGTGGGCTCTGTTCGTTGTTCGTTCGACGGTACAGGGCAAATGCGAGAGCCTCGAAGGTGGAACGGCAACGGGTAGGTTCACGCTTTTTCATGTCATCACACGGTATGGACAGCGACAGGAGGAAACAAACACATCCTGACCGCCACTTGAATTTTGAATTCTACAAACGGAACAAACGGAATCTTACATAAAAAATCAATTTCAAAGGGTTACTTTTTTATATTTTTTCACATTAAAACGTGTATATATGTACCCCTGACTTACAAGACCCCATTATATGAAATGACTAATCTTGCAGAAATAAAAAACTCGGAAAATCCTGATATCAAGTTTGATAACCGCTATCGATTGAAAGAGAAAATCGGTGGAGGAGGCTTTTCTGAGGTCTGGCTTGCTCATGATACCAATGCTGACATTGACGTCGCCCTGAAGATATACACGCCCAACGGTGAACTCGATGATGAGGGAAAGGAAGACTTCAAGCGGGAGTTTGCCCGGCTATGTGGGCTCAACCATTCCAACATCATCCACGCCATCGGCTTCGGCATACATGATGACGAACTGCCGTATCTGGCGATGAACGTATGCAGGAACGGTTCTGCCAAGGCGCTGATAGGGCATTATGATGAGCCACAGCTATGGACATTCATCGAGCAGGTGGCGCTCGGACTGCAATATCTCCATGCCCACGACATCACGCATCAGGACATAAAGCCCGACAATATATTGATGAATTCCGACGGACAGTATCTGATTATAGACTTTGGAATAAGCACGAAGACACGCAACACCCTGAGAAGGCCGGGCAGGAAATCCGTCAGCGGAGGCACGCCATGGTATATGTCGAACGAGAGTTTCGGCACCCAGTCGCCAAATATCCATGCCCGTGACATCTGGGCATTCGGCGCTACGCTCTACGAAATCGTGACGGGCGACGTCCCTTTCGGGCAATATGGCGGCATATCGCAGAAGGCGCAGGGCGGCAAGGTGCCTCCCATACAGGCGGATGTCTCGGGCGAACTGAAACAATTGATTTACGACTGCCTCGCGTTCGAGGCATGGGACCGTCCGGATGCTGACGAGATAATCCGAAGGGTGAGAGAGCATAGGGAAGGCAAAGGAGGAAAATCGGGAAAAGGGCGCTGGAAAACAGTCTCCGGCACTATAGCCCTTGTCTTGATATCCCTTTGCTGTTATATAGGCTATACAAATCTTCAACCTTCAGAAAAACCTGCTGACCATCTACCGACCGTAAACAAGAATGACAGCATATACCTCTCGAAAATCCACGAAGCGATGGCAATCACCAGGAAGGAAAAGGACAAAGGCGACGCAGCCTCTGTCGATGAGCATGCCTTGCGCTCTGCGGCTGCCATCGTCTCTGCGGCAAGGCATCTGGAGGTTACGGACTCTGTGAGACTTCAGGGTGAGAAGATGTGGAGCAGTGAGCAGAAGATGATAGACGACACCTATGACTATCTCTGCCGGAAGGGCAGGGAATATGCGGAAATAGGAGCGGAAGAGGCATCCCGGAAATTCCGGAAAAGAAGCTCACGGCTGGCAGACTATGTCACTCCGTCCGGGGCGGCAGGGCAGAAAAACACCACCGGTAGCCAGGGAAAATAGCCTGGCAGACAGCAGAATATCAGAATCAATCCAAATAATATCAAAGATATGAGAACTACAAGCAAAGTATTACTTGCTGCGATAGGCATGATGGCCTGTTCCATGCAGATTAACGCCCAGAGCTGTGCAGACCTGTTCAAGAGGGCAAACTCACTCAGAGACAGCAGAAAATACGCTGACGCAATCACTTACTATCAGCGTGCGAAGGACTGTGACGCAAACCTGCGCTCTGACTGTAACAAATGGATAAAGTATTGCCGTGAGCGCCTTCCAAAGCTCGAAGTGTCAGAGCAGGAGGTGGTAATCCCGTATCAGGGAGGCGACAAGCAGATTATGGTGAAGTCCAACGACAGATGGAAAATCGACGGAACCACCGAATGGTGTAACACCGATGCCTTCAAGTCGAGCAGACTCATCGTGAAATGCCGCGAAGCCAACAACAGCACACGCGACAAGGTCACCACGCTCATGGTTAAGAGCGGCGCTCTCTTCAAGTCGATCAAGGTGGTGCAGAAGGGCAGACCGGAGTATCTGGAGGTGGGAGCACAGAGCCTCTCGTTCCCGGCAAAGGGTGCGGAGGAAGACATTGCCATAGAGTCGAATGCCAAATGGGACGTCACCTCGGTTCCATCATGGTGCAAGGTGGAAAGGCGTGAGGGCGGAATCCATATCTCGGCAACGCCTAACGACCGCGTGATGGAGCGCACAGGCGACCTGCTGATTGCCTCTCCGTCAAAGTCGGTGACCGTAAAGATATTCCAGGGAGCAGGAGAAGAGCATCTGACGCTCTCGCAGAACAATCTCATATTCAATGCCCAGGGCGACGTGCATCATGTGAAGGTCTATACCGATGCCGACAAATGGTTCGTAGGCGATTACCCTACATGGATGAACGTGCAGCGCATAGGCAATGACAGCGTGAGGATAGAATGCGGAAAGAACCTTCCGAACGGCGAGCCGCGTACAGGCAGCGTGCAGGTGAAGACCGGCCGCCAGACAGCCGGAGTGATGGTCACGCAGAGCCCGAGAATGGTGCAGGACCTCATCTTCCCTGACACCAGAATCGTGGGAGGCAGGAATTTCTCTCTTGGCATAAGCGAAAGCTACTGCATGCCGTTCGTTTCCGCTTCGGCAGGAGGCGACTATACAGGCTCGGTAGTGGACTACGGACTCGGCACAAGCGAGGAGAACGCTTCCTACAAGTCAGCCACGGGCTTCAGCATCGGACTGCATGCAGACATGCGTCTCTACAAGAACATCTTCCTCATGGCAGGTGCCAATTTCACACAGGTGAAATACAAGAACACATTCGACAAGACCACGACATTGACCCGACCACATACCAAGTATGTATATCTGAAGGGCGACGTGATGAACTCATACACAGAGGAATACACCCACACGATGATCGAGGTGCCGATGCTGGCTTCCTATCGCTTCAAGACAGGCAACACGAGCCACGTCCAGATCAATGTCGGTCCGGTGCTCAGTTTCGGTCTGTCAGCAAAGATGAAGTTCTCAGGCAACACAGACAGCGAAGCCATGCACCACTATATGGTGAACACCAACAAACTGGAGGACAACACCAATTACGTCCTTCATACCGCTGTCCGCTCGGAATTCAATCTTTACCAGCCTTGCGTGCTCTGGAATGAAGTATATACCACCGGCAATGATGCCGATGCGCCGCACCATGACCAGTTCCAGTCATCGCCGCTGAAGAAATTCAACTGCGGACTGCGCATCGGAACCGCCTATGAATGGGCAGGACTGTCATTCGGACTCTACTATACATATATGCTGACCAACATGGCAGACAGGAACTATTGGGAGAACGACAGATGGACCGTGCTCAACAACAGCAATGTGACGATGAAGGGCTACAAGCACAAGATCAACACATTGGAATTCAGACTCGGCTATACATTAAGATATTTGAAGAACAAAAAGTAAAGGAATATGAGATGCCAATTTTGCGGATGGGACAATCCGGAAGGAAAAGACCATTGTGAGAAATGCAACAAGCCGCTGGAGGAAAACAGGGCGGCTGACAGTTATGCCAAAGCCCAGGTGTTCGTGACAGATGGACTGACTTACGCTTCATCCAATCCGAAAGCCACCATGAGGGAGAACATGATGCAACCGGGACAGCCTGTGGCGCAGGCAGCGGCTGTGTGTCCGGAGTGCGGTTTCACCCTGCGCAACGGCGAATGTGCCAACTGCGGTTACATTTCAGAGGAAAAGCAGCCGGTAGCACAGGTCGTTGCCGAGCCGTCACGCCCCACCACTCACTTCGATGCACGCAAGACAATGCGCCCGCAGAGGAAGGGCGAGAAGGAGCAGAGGTTCACTCTCACGCCCATATCAGAGGAGACCGGCCAGCCGGAAGGCGGGCCGATAGCCTATGAAGGGAATGAAATCATGCTCAACCGTGACAATACAGACCCGAAGAACCCTACCATCACATCCCGCGAGCAAGCCATGGTCAGTTTCAAGGACGGCAAATGGAATATCGAGGACAGGAGCGAATACCAGACCACTTTCGTGCAGGCATCCAGTCAGATAGAGCTGAAGAGCGGAAGTCTGATACTCCTTGGCAACCAGTTGTATCGCTTTGACAAGTAAGCATGACGGAATATGATAGCATATCATCTGAATATCAGCGATGGAGATCTGATAGATGGCAAATATAAAGTCATCGGGCGGATTGGCAGTGGATCGTATGGTGATGTGTATAAGGTGGAAGATCTCCACGGCAGCATCTTCGCTCTGAAGATATTGAGGCTATGGGAGATAATGGGAGAACTGCATGAGAATCTGATCAGAAGGTTCGAGCAGGAGTACAAGGTGATGCGCATTTCCAGCGATTACCTTGTACATAGTCTCGAATTCGGTATAGTGCAGGGAAACCCTTACATTCTGATGGAATACTGTCCGAAAGGCGATTTCTCCAGATTTGCCACGCAGGACCCTGCCATGACAGCCAAGTATGCCCAGGATATCCTGAAAGGACTCTACGCCCTGCATAGGGAAGGCAAGGTGCATCGTGACCTCAAGCCCGAGAACGTGCTGCTGCGCCAGAACGGCAATGCCGCATTGACGGACTTCGGAGTGGTGGGCGAGATGGACAAGGCAAAGAGAATGTCGGAAGTGGGCTGGTGGAAGAAGAAGCCGAAGCAGGCTTTCGGCACACCTCTATATATGTCACCGGAGATTTATTTCAAGGTGGGCGGAGGTATCACCTATCTGCCCACGGTCGATATATGGTCATTTGGCGTCATGATGTATGAGGTACTGACGGGCGGGTCGTTCCCTTTCGGTGACATCGAGAGCGTGGAAGACTTCCCTGCCTACATCAACCTTGCCAGGCAAGGCAGATGGGACAGGGACAGACTCAAGTGCGTGAAGGATGGAGAGGCATGGGTTCCGGTCATCGGACGCTGTCTCGAACCAAACCAGAAGGACCGCTATCAGAGTGTCATAGACGTGCTTCAGGACATGAAACCGATGGTGGGACCGGTGGAACAGATGATGGTGAGCGAGCGGCTTTCACGCAAGGCGAACATATCGTCTGTGATAGTGTCGCAGGGAGACAATCTCGGCGAACGCTTCCATCTGCTCTCGCTCCTGAGCGGAAGAAGGCGAATGCTGCACGTAGGCCGTGAGAAAGACAATGACATCATATTGCATTCCACGGACAGTTCTTACGTCTCGCGTTATCATTTCACTCTGGGAAAGTCGGAAGACGGCACATTCTGGACCATCCGTGACGGTCAATGGCAGAAAGAAGAGAGACGATGGGTCACTTCCACCAACGGCACTTACATCAATGCCATGCCTGTGCCCATGGAGGGTATCAGGCTCTTTACCGGTGACATCATCACTGCGGGAGAATACAAACTAAAAGTAGAATAATCAAAAATACGGATAATATGGAAAATAAGACAGTTCAATATAAGCGTACACTTCGTGGATCGGTAGGAGCCGGAGTAGGTGCGCTGTTCAATGGCAGCGGACGCCGCTACTACATCCTTGAGCATAGGGAGGCCACAAAGTATCATAAGGCAGGAGAGCCGCAGAAGATTATCATCGACCAGGCAGAGCTGGGACGTGATCGGAACTGCCAGGTGCGCTTCGATGACGAGACCTGTCCTACGGTCAGCCGTCGTCATGCAGCCATCGTAAGGGAAGGTGACAGATGGAAACTGGTGCAGTTGTCACAGACCAACTCCACATTCCTCAACGGTCGTGCCGTCGCTACGGAATGGTATCTGGAGAATGGCGACGAGATACAGCTCTCGGTGGGAGGCCCGCGTATGGGATTCATCGTGCCGCAGGGTAAGCAGAGTCTGGTGTCAAGCATCAAGATGACGGAGCGTCTCGAACTGTTCCGCAAGCAGGCCTTGCGTCCTTACAAGACGGCGATAGCCTGCATGTTTGCCCTGATTCTGCTGCTTGCGGCCGGTTCGGGATATGTCATCCACAGTCAGGGAGTGGAGATAGCAGACCTCTGGAAAGACAACAAGGCGAAGAAGGCACTCCTCGCAAAGTTGAGCAAGGATATGGAAAACGACCGCAGGAAGATAGATTCGCTGAAGAATGTCAAGCCCACTGTGCGGACAGTATATGGAGGTGGAGGCATTACCCCCGAACCAACAGTCACCAATATCCTTTCAAAGGTAAAGCCTTCCGTTTATGCCATACAGACGGATGTCTATTGCGTCGTCGATGGTAAAGTGGAGGAAAAAGAGACCAGTATAGGTACCGGTTTCCTCACTACCGACGGAAGATTCATCACAGCCCGCCATTGCGTGGAGCCATGGCTTTACACCACGGGAACAATATGGCGTTACTATGCGCTTTCCAAGGTGCTGGACGAGTTCCAGGTGTATGCGGTTATCACGGCAGTGAACTGTGAAAACAAGGGCTTCCAGCTCAAGAACTCATCATTCAAGGTGGATCGCAGCTACGACAGTGATTACAGTATAACGCAGACTGTTGAAGGTCAGGATATCACATTGACAGCGGAAATAGCAATCGGAACGATGGCATCACTGGGCAATGACTGGGCTGTGGCTTATGTAGGTCAGAAAGGTGCGTTCCACAATGCGGGCGCTGCGTCTTCCGGTCTGAAGGCAGGAACCTCAGTGCACATGCTCGGTTTCCCGAAAGGCAAAGGCATCAGTGACGGCAAACGCAATATCGAGCCTATCTACAATCAGCTGAAAGTGTCGCGCGATGGACTCAATTCGAGCCGCTGCATCATGGTAAACCAGGGCGTGGAGAAAGGAAACTCCGGCGGTCCGGTATTCACGATCAGGAACAATACCGCCTATGTGGTAGGAGTGGTAAGCCGTGGAGATACGGATTCGGAAGTGTATAACCATCTGGTTCCAATGTCAAATATTCAGTAAAGCTTATGAAAAGGAAAGTAATCTTATGGCTGGTCCTCGCCTTGTGCGCAGTGCCATGTATGGCGCAGATCAGCATTGCTGAGCTGCTGGGCAAGAGGGCGGAAGCCGGTGAGAACATCAATGTGGTGAAAGATGCGGTTTCCCCCCATCTCTTCATCGTCCGCCAGCAGTATCGTCTGGAGCGTCAGGGCAAGACGTATGGCAAGAGTAACAGACCTTATTATGGCGAAACATTCTCTCTGGGCATCAAGGTCTCAGGGGGAATGTATGTGACCGGTGCCGTGCTGGAGCCGTGGAAAGGAGATGCAGACTATGAGCGCGTCAATGCAGACGGCAAATACAAGCCGGAATATTTCTGGACTTATCAGCGGCAGGTCAGTGACAGCGTGTATAAACCTCTGGAACTTGACTTCGGCACCGATTACATCTCAGCCGTCAATGCCGACAGGAGCCTCTGGCTGCATCAGGACCTTCAGAGCGATTTCGGACTGGTGGTGGACAATGCCCCCGGTGAGAAGAAAGGCTTCATGCTGTGGGCTTACTCCAGCACCAATGCGCAGGACAGCGCTATGAACGTGGAATTGAGGCAGTCATTCCACAAGGCTATAGTCCGGGCAGACAGCACATTGACTCCTGTATCGCCAAAGGATGAAGGCAAAGTGATCGGCGGACTGTTCGTCGTCCCGAAGTATGAGAAAGGCGGAGTCGTCAAGATGATGCTGGCAGGTATAGCCGTGAAGGGCGAGAATTCAAAGTGGATGCTGCAGTTGTTTGCAGACGACAACGGGGCAGAAGATGTGACTGACAGCCAGGCTGCCGAGCCAGCGAAGCAGGAAAAGACGGACAGGAAGAAAAAGAAGAAGCAGAAAGCCGAGGCAGACCCTGCAGAACCGACACCAACCAAATAGACAACAGTATGACTTCTTTCAGATTATTCGCTGGCACAGATGTCGGCTTGAGAGATAATAACGAGGACAACTTCACGGTATGTCCTGACCTGAACTCCAGCAAGTGGATAGTTCCTGCTGACCATCAGCGGGTCTTTCCGCTTGCTGAGCGTGGCTGTCTGCTCGTAGTAGCCGACGGTATGGGCGGTCAGAATGCTGGAGAGGTGGCAAGTGCCATCGCTGTCGATACCGTGCAGCAGATGTTTTCACCTCAGTATCTGACGAACAAGCTCCTGTCAAAGCCATCCAACATCAAGGCTTTTCTCAGGAAAGTGATTGCCACGGCAGACGAAAATGTCAAGGCTTACAGTGAAACGCATCCCGAAGCGGAAGGACTCGGCTCCACCATCATCATGGCATGGGCCATTGGCGGCAAGGCATACATAGCATGGCTTGGCGACAGCAGGGCATACGCAGTAATGCCCGGCAAGAGCATCAGCAGACTGTCAAGGGACCATTCCTATGTCCAGCAACTTGTGGATAAGGGACAACTGACGGAAATCGAAGCCATGAACCATCCCAACAGCAATATCATCACCCGCAGTCTGGGAGACAATTCGCAGAAAGCGAAGGCGGATGTGGAAGAGATTTCATTGGAGGAAGGTCTGATTATCCTGCTTTGCTCGGACGGACTGTGCGGTGTCTGCACAGACAACATGATTTACAGAGTCATGGAAGACCATGCAGATGATCTGCAGGAGTGCAAGGAGCAGCTGACGGAAATGGCTCTGGATCATGGCGGAAGCGATAATATCACCATCGCAATGCTGCAGATTGTCACTGCTGATGAGGCGGAACAAAGCGGAGCAGACGAACCGAAATCAGGCAGAAGGATGCTGTATGGCATTCTGATACTGTCGTTTCTCGTCCTTCTTGTCATGTTTGGATGGATCTGGGCAGGAAGAGAAAAGTCCGCTCCAGTCCAGTCTCCAGTTCCAGCTGACACGGTAAAGAAGAATAAGACCAATGTCAAACGGCTGGAGAAAAGGCAAAACAAAGTGCCCCGAATGATAGAAACCGAAGCCGTAAAGGAAGTCGGAAGCAAAGAAAATGCAGTTCTGGAGAAAGCCATCGTCAATGAGATTCTCGACCGGAAAAATGGTGCGGCAGGTGGAGAAAACACTAATGAAAACGGTTTGGTGGAAAGTTCCGCCAAGGTTCCGGCGACTCCCAAACAAATTAAATAGAAATCATAACAACAAGAAATATAATGAGAAAGTATTTGTTTTTAGTCGCAGCAGCGACAGTCCTCGGCTTTTCATCGTGCAGTGAGGAAGATTGTAATCATGCAGGAGAAGGAAACTCCACGATAGGCTATTCGGAAATAGCAGGTTCATGGTATGACCCTATCGAGAATGAAGAGGTCAAATATACCGAGAACGGTACCTTCCATGACAAGTATGCCAATAATTACAGGGCATCACATACGGAAGGCAGATACGAAATCAATGCCAACAAACTGACATATACCTATAAACTGATGGGTCAGAATCAGTTCAGTGACTTCACATTGACTGACTACAAGCCTGATTATTCCATCTCCTTGTATTCGGAAAAGATTGGCAAGACAGTGCTGTACAGAATCAGCAATGTCGTCAATCTCGACCTTGGCGCTGAGGCGGAACTGCCTTGCGCCGGCCTGGAAAGCACCGACTCACGCATAGTTTCGATAGATGGAACCACGGCAAAGTCGAACGGTATGAAGGGTACGGTATATCTCAAGAATGCACAGGGCACTTATGTCAAGGTGATTGCAGGCAATGACATCGATGACCTCTGGATGGATTATACCAAGGCAATAGGACTGACGGTGGCAGAAATGAAAGACCTGCTCGGCACTCCAGATGAACTCACGGAGAAGGATGCTTTCTATACAGGCGTCAACACTACGCATGACATGATAAAGTACGTAGGCTTCAGTATCGAGAATGGTGTGGTGACAGGACTCGGGCTCTTCTTCAAGGACGGCATAAGCGAGGAAGAAATCGCCACTTATCTGAAGGACAAGTATTTCTACAATACGGAGATGGGAATGTTTACAAGCCACAAGAGCCTGACGGCTTCCATCTTCGTGGTGCAATATAAGGAAGATACCAACACGCTGATATTCCAGAAAAGACCGGTAAACATACCAGACTACACAGTTCTCTTTGCCAAATCAAGGGCAGACATAGACGATATCTTCACCGGACAGCAGCCTTTGGCGGAGGCAAACGACTCGGTAAGGTATGCCATACCGGAGGATTCGGATTGGGAACTCGACTATGCCTCATTCTATTTCCGTGGAAAAGGCAGGCTGATGAATTCGTTTGCAGTGCATTACAAGGAAGGTGTCTCTCCGGAGGACGTGACAAAATACCTGAATTCAAAGTATGAATTCCTGCAGGAAATCGACCTGAATGGAAGAAAGACGGAACTGTATCAGAACAGCAGTTGCACATACTCCATCTTCCATTATCGTGATGACAACAGGATAGAGTATTATGACCTGAGCCAGCAGGAGATGACACCGTCCTTGTTCCAGCAGTATCTCCCGGCATTGGGAATGACAAAGACGGATTTTGAAACGAAGTATCCAGGCGGCTACGCCTATAAGAACGTGATATTCTTTGAAATGGATAACCAGTATGCCAAGCAACTGTATTTCGTCGTGTCTGACAATTCCATCATCAGCAAGTATTTCTTCGTGCTCAATGATGATGTGGATATGAAAGCCCTGAAGGAGGAACTGAGCAGTGAATTCCATTTCCTTAACACAAATCCGGATAAGGCCCAGACGACATGGATTAACACCGAGAACAGGGAAGATGCCACGATAGGCGTGCAACTGTATGAGAATGATAAACAATTGTACTTCTTCTATCTGGGAGAATAAGGTTTCCCAATAAATGAAGAATGTTCTAAATGAAGAATGAAGAGTGAAGAATGGGAGTTAGTCCTGCTTCTTATGGAATCCCAACGAGAAAACTCAAGCCGAAGAACGTAATCCGCATTCTTCATTCTTCATTCTTCACTCTTCATTTAACTGATTCTTCATTTTATATGTTCCACCCCAAACCACAATTAGAAAAATCAAAGCCTGATGCTTATTATAAAAGGTATAGACAGGTCTGATGCGGAATACGTGCGTCAGATACAATGCAAGAGTAATAAAGTGACGGAAGAGTTCTATTACAATGCAAAGAAGTATTTCAAGAACTCTTACAAGTCGGTGTTCTCACGACTCGATCTGATGGATGACATATTCCAGCAGTCGTTCGTGAAGTTATGGATAGAAATAGAAACGCAGAAGATATTTGTCGGAGAAGACGACAAACTCTTCCGCTATGACAGAAACGGCAATGTCAGACTGCTCACATGCAATCTGAACACCTTTCTTATCGACATAGCTAAGAACGACTATCGGGCATGGCTGAGGAACGACTGCCTCGCTCTCGACGAAGACTTCGAATCGTTTGCCCACATGCATGATGTGCGGGAAGCCATGCTTCTGGACGGTCAGGACGATATGCTGAGAGAGCAGACGGTCTATTCATGCGTGCTCGAACTGCCGCCGAGATGCAAGGAAATCCTTACCATGTTCTATTACGACGGGCTTTCCCTTGATGAAATCCTGGAGGCAAGAGGCGAAAAGAACATAAGCAAGAACGGACTGAAAACTGCCAAATACAAATGCATGGAGACCCTGAAAGCGAAAGTGAAGAACTCCTTTGCAAGGCTTAAACTGAAATGGTGAGAAGTATGGATGAAAAATTGCATTATCAGATAGACAGTTATGTCAGAAACGAAATGACACAGGACGAGAGGCTCGCCTTCGAGCAGGAAGCATTGAACGATGAAAACCTCAGAAGGGAAATAGCGTTGACCATGCTCATCAAGAAACTGCTGGGCGACAGAAAACGGAAACTCATGATGATAAAGGGATGGAAAGCGAAGAAGAGGGCAAGAGTGATAAAAGCCGTATCAGTAGCTTCCATCGCTGCAGTGGCGATGCTCGCCATAGCAGTCATCCGTCCCGATGATGCCCCGGTGCTCAGCCATGAAGTCGTGGCCCAGCAACCAAAGCCTGCCCCGACATCCGATATGGAGAAGCAGAAGAAGGTCTCCGAGGCTATGACAAAGGTAAGGCAGAAGGGCAACGACAAGGAAGTGGTGGATATGGTGGATGACCTTGAGAATGAAAAGGACATCCCTTCTGTCATTGAGATGCAGGCTGCCAAGTTCCTGAACGTCAAGACAACGGACGAAAATATGGACGAGCATCAGTTGCAGATGAAAGCCTACGAACTCTATTGGCTCAAGATATGCTCCCTGATAAGGATGGGGAAAAAGGACGAGGCCATCGCCTTGCTCAAGGACTTCATCAAGATAAAAGGCACCTATCAGGAGCAGGCTGACTCACTGCTCAGCGAAATGACAAACAAATAGGCGGTCGGGGTTACTTTTACCCTAAATCCATACATTAACTGATGTCTGCCTGTCTTTCCTGCAATCCATCGATGAAATATGGAAAGCGGAAAGACAGGAGGCAGAAACTTGATTTCAATACACACATGAAAATATTCAA
Organism: uncultured Prevotella sp.; assembly: GCA_934256705.1. GTDB lineage: Bacteria > Bacteroidota > Bacteroidia > Bacteroidales > Bacteroidaceae > Prevotella. The sequence goes on along the minus strand of CAKQPF010000051.1, from coordinate 6,691 downwards.
AACGATCATAACGGCTTTCCTCATCCTGACAGTCTTCTCATGCAAGAAAGACAAAGTGGATATGGGAAACTATAATGTGGAGCGTGACTCCATCATACAGGAGAACATGATCAAGGCTCAGCAACTGGATGAGCTGAACGGCATTCTCGCCACTATTGCCACAGGATTGGACAGCATCTCATTGCAGGAACACGTGCTCCTGTCGAACAAAGGGCGCGATGGCGTGATGCTTGACCGCCAGCAGATAGCAGCCAACCTGAAGAGCATGGCTGACATACTGGCTCGTCAAAGGGTGAAAATCCGGTCGTTGCAGGATTCTTTGGCAAGAAAACGTTCGACGCAAGGCGTGGAGCGACTGCAGAAGGTGGTGGAGTTTCTCAACCAGCAACTGGCGGAAAAAGACCGCGTCATACAGTCATTGCGTGAAGATCTGAACAGTTCCAGGAAAGACATCACCCAGCTTCGTGCTTCGCTTTCCGAGATGAGCGTCAGGGCAGACAAGGCAGAGAAGAAGACTCAGGTGCTGACTTCTGCGCTTTCCGCACAGGACGAAATCATCAATGAATGCTATATAAAGATAGGAACGAGGAAGCAACTGGTGGCATCAGGCTTGCTGAAAGGCAAGTTCCTGCAGAAGAAGAAGGTGAACTATGAAGATGTGGACAAGAGCAAATTCAATGCTGTCGATATCCGCAAGTTCCGTGAGGTGACCCTGAAATCCACCAATCCGAAGATTCTGACACCGCAGCCAAGCAACCGCTCCTATCATTTCGAAGAAAACGGGGATGGCACCTGCACGCTTGTCATTACCAATCCTACCCAGTTCTGGAGCGTTAGTAATTTTCTTATAATCCAACTTTAACTATTATGACCATGATCAGAAAAATCTGTTTCTCATTGATTATGTGCGCCATTTCTCTGATGGCAATGGCACAGCATCAGGTGGTAACCCATGTCGTACAGCGCGGAGAAACCATTGAAAGCATCGCAAAGCAATATAATGTCAGTGTCGCTGACATCAACAAGGCAAATCCAAATGCGGAGGGCGTCGTGTATGTGGGGATGAAACTCCAGATTCCGCTCTCTACGGAAAAGCAATCTGCAAACACCAAAGATGCCACTCTTACGACTGTAAATAAAGGCAAACAGACTAAAACCACCGATGTGGAGTTGTCGGAGACTCCGGACACTCAGACCAACTCCGCTGCCAAAGCCTCAAAATCCCAGACGGAAAAATTGGAATTCGTCGGAGAAATAGGTTATGGTTTCATAGATGGTTCTGACAATTTCATGTATGAATTCACAGCGGGAGTCAATTACTTCTTCCTGAAAAATCTATATGCAGGAGCAAGAATCGGCTACAATAGTGCCAACTATAATAGCATGGTTAAAGTTGAAGGTCAATCCATCAATAGCAAATCAGAATGCCATTTGCTCCAGATTCCATTGGAATTGGGCTACTCTTTCAGATACCATTCATTTGCATTGGTTCCATTTGCAGGATTGAATGCCAATATAGGATTGTCAGGAAAATCCAAAATAAGAACATACGGTAAAAATGGCAAGACCGAGTCGCACAAACAGAAAACCGGCGGAAAGGTCGGAATTGGTGCAAGAGCAGGCTTGCGTCTGTGTCTTGGCGACTTCGTTATCTCCGGCTCTTACCAGATTCCTATGACAGATGAACAAAAGAAATGGTTTGGCAAGAAGGCATTTCCAGAAGTGTCAATATTATTCAAGGGTAAATTATGGTAAGAAAATATAGTTTGTTATTATTTCTTCTGGTAGGGACTATCAGTGCCTATGCCCAGGACGCCATCATCTTCCGTGACGGCAGGGTGAAACCAGTGAAGATCATTCAGGTCAATAATGATAAGACCCTCTACAAGGATTCGGGCGACAAGATGGCAACCGAGGAGTTCGTGGAAAACACCCAACTGTTCATGCTCAAGTTCAAGACAAGGGGCAATGTGGTATTCAACAGCAAGGGCGAGCGTGTCTATACCGTCTCCGAACATACACAGATACCGAAGGATGCCATAGTAATCTATTACAAGGATGGAAAGGAAGTGCCGGCATACAGTCTGACAATGGATTCAAATGTAGTCACTTTCAGCACAAGCAAGAAGGACAAAGGCAATCCGGTACTGGCACAGAAGACAGACATCTTCATGATATGTTATCCTGACGGCACGCGCGACATCCTGACGAATCTGGCTATGGAAGAGCAGAAGGAGCGGGAGCGTGAAGCAGCGGCATTACGGTTGAAAGCAGAGCGGGAGACTGAAATCGCAGACTCCATACAGAAAGCCGGCACGGCAGAGGAAAGCGCATCGGCCAAGAGTCCGAGAAAAGCCACAATCGTGACCAGGAAAGGTGCACGCATGAAAGTATGGGTCTGCAGCGAAACCGCCACCGTGGTGTCATATAAAAAGACAAACACTCCCAAGGCTCCTATCTTCCAGATGAGTAAAGCCAAGATAAAGAATATCATATACTAATTCAGAAGTTGCGCACGACACGGACAAAGTGTAGGAAATCATGAAGAAATTCTTATCCTTGTTAGTAATCCTTTTCATGGGATTGTCATTCGTCAGCTGTTCAAGCGATGACAATGATGACGACGGAGGTAACAACACTGAGGTCGTAGAGAGTTTGGTCGGTACATGGAAGTACACCTTCAGTACAGGTTACCAACTTATCACTTTCAGGTCTAATGGTAAAGGTACAGTGAAAGAGATAGATTATGAAGCTGACAATTATGAGGAACCTTTCACATATTCCTACAATGCAAATAATCAAATCCTTAAAATGTATTGGGAAGACGAAGATCCTTCAGAATGGCAGGTGGTGTCCATCACAAGCAATAAGCTGGTTCTTATTGACGAAGATGGAAGGCAAATGACATGTACTAAGCAATAATAGCCCTACTCCCACCTCGTTTCTAATGTGGAGGTGGGAGTGGCTTGGTCAGACAATAATGATGAGACCTTATAAGTCAACAAACTTCCTTGCGACGTTTTAACTTAAATAAATAAAAACATAAAGTTGTGCACGACACAGACCAAGTGCATACAGACAATGAGAAAAATAAAGTTGTTCTCCTTGATGTTCCTCCTTTCTGTTGTAGGAACATTATTCGTCAGCTGCAGCTCTGATGATGACAATGACGGAGCGTCAAGCAATGAAAACCTCACCGGATATTGGGTTCGATATGAAGACAACGGTCAGTATTTAGAGGAAATAGGATTCTTCGAAGACGGCACTTGCAATTACACAGAATCCTTCGAGCCTGACGATGACAGTGATGAGGAGCCTGAATATGATTTTGGTAAGGGCGTATATAGCGTAAATGGCAATCAGCTGACTATGCGTTTGAAATTCAATGATGAGACAGAGACGTGGAAGTTTACTATCAAGGCTTTCAAGGACAAGGACATGCTTGTGCTGGAGAATGAAGATGGTGATGTCGTCACTTTCGGCTATGTAGAAACAGATTAGTCTCTTTGTTGTTTGAGCGTTACAAGTAGATGGCCAATGGTTATTCTCAGAATGGATTCCTGAATAATGATTGGTCACCTACTTTGTCTGTTTTATCAAGATACAGAACTGAAAGTCGTACAAAGATTTCAAGTTTCTGTTGAACCTCTCTTATCGCTTGGTAATACTTTGAAAGCCATGGCATTCATGACATGAAACAAATGCCGAACTTGAGATGAGACCTTGCAAATAATGTCCAATTAATAATATTTTTTATATAAAATCAGAAATGAAACGATTAGTAGTATTCACCTTGTTGTCACTATTGTTCCAGATTGATATGCTGGCACAATATAATATAAAAGTGGGATCTTATGAATTCCTTTCTTTAGAAGCTCCTGCAGGCTATGTGAGAAGTGCGATATGGTCTTTCGATGAAGGACTTACGTTGACGGAGAAATCTGAAGTAGGAGCGATAGTGAAAGTTACTCATTACTTTTCCGGAGCAGCCTATGTGAAATGTGATTATGTATATGAATATCTTGGTTCGTATGATAATAACTATCATGCAGGACGTGGTACAAAGACTTATAGGATACAATGTATAGGAGGAACAGCAAGTATCAGTGAAACGGATTTGAAATTAAATCCTGGTGACAAATATACATTGAAGTGTACACGAAGCGATAGCTACGGAACGCCAACATGGAAATCAAGCGATGAAAACGTCGTGACTATCGACGAGAAAGGAAAACTGACGGCTGTAGCATCCGGATATGCCAGAATCACTCTGGACCCTATTACGGCAGAGCCTTGTTATTGTGATGTCCATGTCAACAAGATTGATGCAAAGACAATGGAGTTGTCTCCTAATCCTTTGAATGTAGTGGTAGGAAAGAGTAAGTATTTGAAACCTGTTTATACTCCATTTGGAGCCTCTGCATCCGTAGAATGGATCTCCGAGAATGAAAATGTAGCCACTGTAACTAATAATGGCTTGATAAAAGGCATCACTGAGGGTACGACTACAGTTATAGCAAAAGCGGATAATGGATTGTCAGCCAAGGCAGTCATTAATGTCGTCGGAGCTCCGACAGCCGTCCACTTGCCATCAGATGTTACATTGTCTGTAGGGTTTAGTCGTAAACTTGTTCCTACACTCACACCTTCAGAATCAGAAGCTACATATACGTGGAATTCATCTGATACCTCTGTTGCCACAATTACAACATCAGGAACTGTTTATGGCAAGAAAGAAGGACAGGCGACCATAACAGTTGTAACAGATAATAAAATCAGGACTACCACCATCGTGACCATTGTCTCTGCACCAGAAGGCTTGGACAATAAAACGGTGGAATACCGGACGAACAAGATTGTTAAACTCGTAAAGAAACTTTCTAAATGATAAGCACAATGAAAACAAGACAGTATCTGATAAAAACAATATGGTGTGTGGTCATCATCCTTTCTGCAGTTGGGTGCAGTACTTTTGAAGAAGTGTTTGATGAAGAATATGTTCCGACAGAAGAAGACATTGTAGAAACACTGAAAAAAGTCAATACAGAATGGGGAACATCCAAAGAAAGCATCATGGAATACATGAATGGTTACAAGGCAGTGGATTCATCGGATGAAGACATATTGCAATTCAATGCGAAGAAGCTGCCGGTCACTATTGCTTACCAGTTTTCGTCTGGCAATTTATGTTCAGCCGTGATGATGCTGAAAAAAGATGAAGATAACAGCGATTTCCGGAATATATTGGATGATTTCGATTATATCGGAGACTATTATGGAAAAGGCATATATACAAATACTGCCAAAAATGTCTTTGCTGTGACTTATGAAAATGATGTAGAAGAAGAGAAATATCAAGTCATAGGTTTCACTCCATACCTCGCTGTAACGGAGATTGTTAATGGAGTGGAATGTGCAGATCTTGGCTTGAGCGTGAAATGGGCAACCTGCAATGTCGGCGCTGAAAGTCCGGAAGAGTATGGCGGCTATTACGCTTGGGGCGAAACAGAAGAAAAAAACACATACTCATGGAATACATACAATTATTGTTCTGGGTCAAGTTCTACCTGCGAGAGTATCGGAGATAGTATTAATGGGACATTGTATGATGTGGCGACTGCAAATCTTGGACCTTCCTGGACAATGCCTACAAAAGCGGAGACGAATGAACTCAAGACTAAATGTGACTGGGTGTGGACTGCAGTGAATGGTATAAATGGCTATAAAGTATTCGGAGGCAATGGCAATTATATATTCTTGCCAGCAGCAGGATTTAAGCAGGACAAACTGAAAAGCAAGGGAACACGAGGAATATACCTTACAGCGACTCAAGGCAATAATTTATATCATGCCATTACTTTGGATTTCTCTTCTTCTAAACGAGATTTAAATTCAATATTCAGATACTATGGCTGTAGCGTAAGAGCCGTGTTGAAGAAATAAGAAAAATAAAAGGTGAGATTTATACATTGAATATTTCAGCAAATAAAAAGTAGATACTTATGAAGACTATTAAATACTTGTTGCTTGCATTCTTTTTACCATTGGTAGCCTCTTGTGGTAGTTTCGGAGAAGGTATGCTTGCTGGACTCGCTAATATGGGAGGATATGGTTTCGGTGGAAACGGCTATATGGTATCATCTGGTAGTGGTAACATGGATTACTTGCTTGACCCCAACTATGCCATTTCTCAAACGATGGCTCAGCAACAGCAATATAACCAGGTGTTAGGCAATATAGCCCAACAAAGCGTAAACCAAGTTCTCAGCGAGGAAGAACAAGAGTATCAGAATTTTTGTAAATACTACAAGAAACCGGACGGTTCAAATTATACAAAAAGTGAATGGCGAGCTTTGAAAGGACAAGCTGTTCAAAATATGAACAGGAGTAAAACGTCGGATGTTGCAAACGGCACAAACTATGAGCGTAAAAGTTCGACAAACACAAACTCTTCATCGGGAGGAAAGACCTGCCATATCTGTCATGGAACCAAAAAGTGCTGGACCTGTGGCGGTAAACGGACTTATATCAATCCACTAACCAACAAGAGAGTGGCGTGTCCAAATTGTACTAATGGTTGGTGTAGCAGATGTAATGGTACAGGAAAATTATAGACTAAAGTTTCCCACACCTAAAAGGAGTGGTTGTAATTAACATTAAGCCTTACTGCTCTTTGTATGTGACATGCAGT
>CAKQPF010000050.1 GCA_934256705.1 uncultured Prevotella sp. | reverse complement strand
ACCGCACGTACGGTGGTGTGAGAGGTCGGAAAACGAAAGTAGGAGAAAAACTACTTCGTTTTCCTCCTACTCGATTAATTGTGAGAATGGAATAATAATAAAGAACTTCCGAAACGGCTTTTGGAAACGGTATGCTTCCGTCTCCATCTGTTTGGCAATAGAGGACGGATGGCGTAGGTGTTTGCAAGGCAGTAAGGGAACAATGGAGGATTATGAATATGGAAAATGCAAGAGAACGGATGTGGATGGAGAAGTATGATGAACTGAAAGAGTACATCATAGTGCACAAACATCTGCCGGACAAGCATAAGGTGGATAACCGTGGTTTGCTCAACTGGTGGAAATACAACATGAAACGAAAGAACAAAGGTCTCCTGACAGAAGAGCGAATAGCGATGCTCGAAGAACTTGCGAATATGCGTTCTAAAGAGCATACCGGTGGCTGGACGAAAGGAAAACCGAGAAAGAAGCGTGAGGAGCCAAGCGATAATGAGTGACTGCAGGGCTGGGGAGCGAGACGAAATGATAATCATGTTCTGTCTTGTTGCCGGAAGTCTGTGGTCTTGATTTATGTTAAGGATGCGAGAGGAATGCACATTTTGAAGAAAATAAATCGGAAAAGATTTGGTCAGTTCGGAAATTATGTGTACCTTTGCACCGCAATTCAGAACAACGCCTAATAATAAAGGTTAGTTCTCCGGGGTGTAGCGCAGTTGGTAGCGTTCCTGGTTTGGGACCAGGCTGTCGCAGGTTCGAGTCCTGTCACCCCGACAAAAGTCATCAAGATGCGCTTTCTTGGTGATTTTTTAAAGCCTAATTCAGAACAAGATTTACATCTAAGTCTGTTCTATCCGGGGTGTAGCGCAGTTGGTAGCGTTCCTGGTTTGGGACCAGGCTGTCGCAGGTTCGAGTCCTGTCACCCCGACATTAAGTCATCAAGAGAAAATTCTTGGTGACTTTTTTTGTGCTTTCTCTTGACTGCTCGGCTTGGCGAAAATTGTCCTGTTTTCCCGTTTTTGGAACTTGTCTTGCATAAGGCTTTGTAATGAACTGATAATCAAAGCATTGCAATAGCATAGCTTTTAGTGTGCAATATCTATGCTTTTACAGTGTAATAACTATGCTTTTACGAGGTAATATCTATGCTTTTGCAACGTAAAAGCTTAGCTATCGCAAAACAATAGCTAAGCTCTTATCATTTTGTTCTGTTTTTCCATGAACGGGGATGGATAGACATCAACCTTTCGCAGTAGGTCTTGTGTCCGAACGGTTTGTGCGAATGGTTGTGTGTTGGCAGGACTTGAGTGGTTCTTGTCTTCTGATATATTGCTGGTTTCATTTATGCGCTCTTGCGGTATTCCGAAGGAGTCTTCCCGGTCTGCGCCTTGAAGAAACGCACGAAATGCTGTGGGTATTCGAATCCCAAACGTTGGCTGACCTGCGTGATGGTCAGAGTTTCATCATCAAGCCATTGCATTGCCGAGCGAAGCACACGGGCGTTGATGAAATCCTTTGCGTTGGTGCCGGTTTCGGTTTTCACCAGTTCTCCGAAGTATTTCGGCGAATAACAGCATTTGTCTGCGAAGTAAGCCACGGTGGGGAGTCCCTCATGTGAAGCCTGTCTGTTGATGTAATCATCGAGGAGGGAGGTGAATTTCTTTACCACCGCATGGTTTATCTCCTCGCGTGTGACAAACTGCCTGTCGTAGAAACGGAGACAGTAGTTGAGAAGAAGTTCGATATTGCTCACTATCAGTTCCTTGGAATGCTTGTCGATGCTGCGGTGCAGTTCCTGGTTTATCATGTTGAGCACGCCGCGGAATATCTCGATTTCGCTGCATGAAAGATGCAGAGCTTCGTTGGAGGTGTAGTCGAAGAACTCGTAACGGCTGATGTTCTTTCCCAAAGAGGTGCGGTGGAGCAAGTCGGGATGGAACACCATGGCGGTCCATTTCGGAATCGTGACATCTGGAACAGGTTCCACATGAATCGTTTGTCCTGGCGCAAAACTCGTCACCGTCATCTCGTCGAAGTCGTATTTGGTACGGTTGTATGACAGTTTGCAACCTTTGTTTTCCTTCAGGAACAAAGCGTATAGACCATAATGGATGAGGCATTCCTCCAATTTGTCGCCGCCTTCATAGCGTACTACGCTGACCAGCGGATGGAGGGTTTCCAGTCCGTAGTAGTCATTGAATGCCTGAACGCTGTCAAAAACTATCTCTTTCATAAGGCGTAATATTAAGAAGAGTAAATGTAACTTTGTTTGACTGTGGAGAGTCTATCGTACAATCTGCATAATATCCTCCACTATCTGATTGTCGAGCAGGCGGTTGTCGGCAAGCAACTGCTCTACATCGAAGCGGTCGTAAAGACCTTTTCTGATTCCGCCTACCATCACTTTCATGTCGGATGTGCCGTAATAGGCGGCTATGCGCTCTCCGAATCCGCCGTTCTTGCATCCGTCTTCCAGAGTGACCACAAGTTTGTGGTTCTCTTTCAGTGTATCGAGCGTGGCTGGATCCACGTCATTAAGGTAGCGGGGATTGATGAGTGTGGCATTTATACCGTTGTCGGCAAGCAGTCGCATGACGCTTTCGCCCTTCTGATAGAACGAACCGGCTGCGATGATGGCAACCTTTTCGCCCATGTGCGTCACCTTGTATTCAGGTTCAAAACCGTATTCCGCATCTACAGTCTCTGCGGTATGTATGACTCCATTGCTTGGCATACGGATGGCTACAGGCTTCCTGTCCTGGAGAATGGCCCAGCGGAGCATTGCAAAATATTCCTCGCATGACGTAGGAGCCAGATAGATGAGATTGGGAATGCTGATGAGCATCGGGATGTCGAATAGGCATATATGGGTGATGTCATTCAGTGTGTTGACGCCTCCGCATACTACATTGATGACGGCAGGGTTGGAATTGATGCAGAGGTCCTGTGCTATCTGGTCGTAGGTGCGCTGTATGAAGGTGCTATATACCGTCCATACCGGGCGCAGTCCGCCCTTTGCCATGCCGGAAATCATGGCTACGGCCTGCTCTTCGGCAATGCCCATGTCGATGTGTTGGTCACCGGCTTGCCTGCGTTTCTCGGGAGTGAATCCTGCGGCAGTAGGCGTTCCGGCGGTGACGGCGATGAGAGTCCTGTCCTGCTTCATATGCTGGAGCATCCAGTCGGAATACAAGTCAGCATAGTTTTCTTGCGGTTCGATGGCCGGTATGCTGCCGTCCGCATTCCTTACCGGGCGACTTCCGTCTTCAAGATTGAAAGGCATTCCCCAGTGCCAAGCCTCCTTGTTTGCCACTGCAGGTGCGTAGCCGTGACCTTTCTCGGTGTGGATATGCACCACAGTAGGCTTGTCTGTGCCTTTGACGCTCCGGAATATGGCGATGAGTTTCTCTATGTCATTACCTTCTTCGAGGTATTTGTATTCGAATCCCCATGCCTTGAACCAGTTGTCTGCACAGCAGCCGTTGCTCTCGCGCAGTGCACGCAGGTTCTTGTAGATGCCACCGTGATTCTCGGCGATGGACATCTCGTTGTCGTTTACCACGATGATAATGCCCGTTCCGAGTTCGGAAGCCTCGTCCAGACCTTCGAATGCTTCGCCTCCAGACAGCGATCCGTCGCCAATGATGGCAATGATGTTCTCGTCGGTGCCTTTGATGTCGCGGGCCTTCTGCAGACCTGTGGCAAGGCTGATGGAGGTAGAGGTGTGTCCCACCTCGAAGTTGTCATATACCGGACTCTCGGCAGGAGAAGAGTAACCGGATATTGCATTCATGTCGTCCACGTCGCCGAGGAAACCGGAAGCGCGTCCGGTAAGGACCTTGTGGGGGTAGCATTGGTGGCTTACGTCAAATACGAATTTGTCTTTCGGTGCATCGAATACGTAGTGTAAAGCTACGGTAGCTTCGACGAATCCGAGGTTGGGACCCACGTGACCGCCATGTTTGCTGACGCGGTTGAGCACGGCCTGTCTGGTTTCTTCAGCGACAGTTTCAAGTTGTTTGATGTCCAGCCCTTTCAAGTCGGCTGGTGATGTGATTTTTTCAATATACATAATTGTCCAGTCTTTTGTGAATGTTATTTATTTCCTGGTGCAAAATTACGCATAATATATCATATGGACAGTACCAATAATTCGGGAATATTTACCCATAAAGAGTAATCTGACAGGCTATTCCTCAATCAGGTCCACCATGATGGAGTCGCTGATGAACAGTCCCTGGCGCGTAAGGCGGATGATTCCGTTGTCTAAAGTGAGGTTGCCCAATGCGATGTGCTTCTGTGAAGCCTTCAGGATAAAGTCGCGGTGACGCTGTGGAAGCGTGCGGGTGTCTATTCCGTCGCTGGTGCGCAAGGTAGTGGTGATGATGTCATTGTAACGCTCCGTATCGGTGAGATGCTCTGTTTCCTCGATGTATTGGTGCGATGAGGCGTTGATAAGGTGGATGTAATCCTTAACGTCAGCCACGTTCCATTGTCGTGAAACGATGTTGTAGGAGTGGGCTGAGGCTCCAATGCCGAGGTAAGGAATCTGCTTCCAGTAGCTGCTGTTGTGCTTTGAGCGATATCCGGGCAAAGCGAAATTGGAGATTTCGTAATGCTCGAATCCGTGGTTTGCCAATGATTCGATGAGCATCTCGTACATCCTGAGACTTGTTTCCTCGTTTATCTCTCTGATTTTTCCGTCATTCAGCAGGCGGAAGAGCGGTGTCCCTTCTTCATACATCAGCGAATAGGCTGAGATATGCTGCACTCCGAGACTCAATGCTTCGTTGATGTCGCTCTGCCAGTCGCTGAGGCTTTCGTCGGGAAAACCGAACATCAGGTCGATGCTGATGTTATCTATGCCGTTTCTTCTCAGTGTCTCGACTGCCCTTTTCACGTCTCCTGCTCTGTGGCGGCGATGCAGGAATGCCAGTCTCTCGTCGCTGAACGTCTGCGCTCCCATGCTTACGCGGTTTATTCCGAGCGATGCTATGAGGCCGGCGTATTCGTCGGTGATGTCGTCGGGATTGCATTCCATGGTAAATTCCTCTATATTATATATAAGGTGGCGACGGTCCTGCAGGGCGGTGCATAGTCTTTCGAGTGACGAGGGCTTCAGCAGTGACGGTGTGCCTCCGCCTATGTATATCGTCTTTACTGGTTCGGAGCCGAGATAATCCTTCCTGTCGTCCATCTCCTTTATCAGTGATTCGACGTATTCTTCCTGGCGGTCGAACAGGGTGGTGGAGTAGAATCCGCAGTATATGCAGCGGCTCTTGCAGAAAGGGATATGGACGTAGATGCCTGCCATGGGTGAAAATGAAAAAATGAAATTGTTATTGGACGAATTGAATGCAAAGGTATGAATATTTGCCATAATAACAATTGAAAAGTCAAAAAAAACTTAAAAAAACTACTTTTTTGCCATAAATGTTTTGTTTTCACAGTTGCATTCATTAACTTTGAAATCGATTTCGGGAAACGCTCCCAACCTTTCAAAGTATAATCCTAATAACAAACTAAACCTTAAAGCAAGAACTATGAAGGTATACCAAACAAACGAAATCAAGAACATTGCCCTTCTCGGTAATGATGGTTCTGGTAAGACAACCCTTACCGAGTCTCTCCTATATGAAGCTGGGGTCATCCAGCGTCGTGGACGCATCACTCAGAAAAATACAGTAAGTGACTATTTCCCTGTAGAGCAGGAGTACGGATATTCCGTTTTCTCTACTGTCTATCATGTGGAATGGAACAATAAGAAGCTCAATATCATTGACTGCCCAGGTTCAGACGACTTTGTCGGCTCTGCTCTTACAGCGCTCAATGTAACAGATACCGCTGTGCTGCTCATCAATGGACAGTATGGTCCGGAGGTAGGTACACAGAATCATTTCCGCTATACCGAAAAGCTGAAGAAGCCGGTTATCTTCCTTGTCAACCAGCTTGACTCTGAAAAGTGCAACTATGAGAACTGCCTTGAGCGCCTTCAGGATATCTACGGTTCAAAGGTGGTGCCTATCCAGTATCCGCTCAATGAAGGTCCTGACTTCAATTCCCTCATCGACGTGCTCCTGATGAAGAAGTATTCATGGGGTCCGGAAGGCGGTGCTCCTACTATCGAGGATATACCTGCTGAGGAGATGGATAAGGCTATGGAACTCCACAAGGCTCTCGTGGAGGCTGCTGCCGAGAATGATGAGGGACTGATGGACAAGTTCTTCGAGACGGAAACCTTGACAGAGGACGAAATGCGCGAGGGTATCCGCAAGGGACTCATTACCCGTAGCATCTTCCCGGTATTCTGCGTATGTGCAGGAAAGTGCATGGGCGTCCGCAGACTTATGGAATTCCTCGGTAATGTAGTGCCGTTCGTGGATGAAATGCCTAAGGTTCACAATACTCGTGGTGAGGAAGTGGCTGTCGATGTCAACGGTCCTGAGTCTGTATATTTCTTCAAGACTGGCGTTGAACCGCATATCGGTGAGGTGCAGTACTTCAAGGTGATGAGCGGAAGCATCAAGCCTGGTGACGACCTTTCTAATGCAGATCGCGGTTCCAAGGAAAGAATCGGTCAGATATATGTTTGTGCTGGTGCCAACCGTGTGCCTGTGGATGAGCTGAAAGCCGGTGATATCGGTTGTGCTGTCAAGCTCAAGGACGTTAAGACCGGCAATACCCTCAACGGCAAGGATTGTGAAAACCGTTTCGATTTCGTCAAGTATCCTAACCCTAAGTTCTCTCGCGCTATCAAGGCTAAGAATGAGTCTGAGACTGAAAAGCTTATGGCTGCACTGACCAGAATGCGTCAGGAGGATCCTACATGGGTGGTAGAGCAGAGCAAGGAGCTTCGTCAGGTCATTGTTCATGGACAGGGTGAGTTCCATCTTCGCACGCTCAAGTGGCGTCTGGAGAACAATGAAAAGATTCAGGTGGAATACATTGAGCCTAAGATTCCTTATCGTGAGACCATCACCAAGAGTGCTCAGGCTGAATATCGTCATAAGAAGCAGTCTGGTGGCGCTGGACAGTTTGGTGAGGTTCACCTTATCGTCGAGCCATACGCTGACGGTATGCCTGACCCAACTACATACAAACTCAATGGCCAGGATGTCAAGATCAACATCAAGAGCCGTGAGGAAGTCAACCTGGAATGGGGTGGTAAACTCGTGTTTATCAACACTGTAGTAGGTGGCGCCATCGATATGCGCTTCATGCCTGCTATCCTCAAGGGCGTGATGGAGAAGATGGAGCGTGGTCCGCTCACAGGTTCTTATGCCCGTGACGTTCGCGTTATCGTCTATGACGGCAAGATGCACCCGGTTGACTCCAACGAGCTCTCATTCATGCTTGCTGCAAGAAATGCCTTCTCTGAGGCGTTCAAGAATGCTGGTCCTAAGATTCTTGAGCCTATATATGACCTTGAGGTCTATGTGCCTGCTGACTATATGGGCGACGTGATGAGTGATCTCCAGGGACGTCGTGCCCTCATCATGGGTATGGACTCTGAGAATGGATACCAGAAGCTTCAGGCCAAGATTCCTCTCAAGGAACTTGCAAGCTACAGCATAGCATTGAGTTCTATCACCGGAGGACGTGCTTCCTTCTCCACAAAGTTCGCTTCTTACGAGCTCGTGCCTAATGACATCCAGCAGAAACTCATTGCTGAGCATGAGGCAGAAGAGAAGGATGAGTAAAACCTCCGTGTCCTCTCATTTTGTAATGCAAATGTAATGTGGCAGACGTTAGGGTGAAAATAAGCCCAAAGATTTGCCTGTCTCGACTTTTTTTAGTAACTTTGCGCCCGATTATATATCTATGATATATTTTCGGGCGCTTTGCTTGTCTTTTTGCAAGGCAAAAGAACTGCCCTTTGTACTCTTTGAAACATAATAAAAATTCAATATAAATAAATGGCAAAAAAATTCGCAGAAAGAAAAAGCTTGAACCTCGTTGAGACCAATAATGAGGTGCTCGCCCAGTGGGAGAAGAAGGATTTGTTCCATAAAAGCATTGATGAGCGTGAGGGATGCCCTCAGTTTATCTTCTTCGAAGGACCTCCATCTGCCAATGGTCATCCTGGAATCCACCATGTAATGGGTCGTACCATCAAGGATACTTTCCTCAGATATAAGACCATGAAGGGCTTTCAGGTGCACCGTAAGGCTGGTTGGGACACTCATGGACTCCCGGTTGAGCTTTCAGTAGAGAAGAGCCTCGGCATTACCAAAGAGGATATAGGCAAGAAAATCAGCGTGGATGATTACAATGACGCTTGCCGAAAGAATGTGATGATGTACACCGACGAGTGGACTCAGCTCACTAACAAGATGGGATATTGGGTGGATCTTGAGCATCCTTACATCACTTACGACAATAAGTACATCGAGACCCTGTGGTATCTCCTCAAGCAGCTCTATCAGAAAAATCTCCTCTATAAGGGATACACCATTCAGCCTTACTCTCCTGCTGCTGGTACGGGTCTCTCAAGTCATGAGCTTAACCAGCCTGGTTGCTATCGTGACGTGAAGGATACTACCGTTACTGCACAGTTCAAGGTGAAGGATTCGCTCGACTTCATCAAGTCTGACCTGCCTGTGTATGTCCTCGCTTGGACCACCACTCCTTGGACTTTGCCTTCAAATACCGCGCTCTGCGTAGGTCCGAAGATTGACTATGTAGCTCTTAAGGGCAATAATCCTTACACTAATGAGGAGGCTGTCTATATCATAGCTGAGAGCCGTATGGGCGCTTATTTCCAGAATGCAAAGGATGAAGAGGGAAATGAAATCCCTATGGAAATCCTCTGGAAGGGCAAAGGCACTGACCTCGTTGGCATTCACTATAATCAGCTGATGCCTTGGATCAAGCCTTGTGCGCTTGAAAACGATGAAATCATCGTGAAAGAGGCTGATGCTTTCCGCATTATTCCTGGTGATTACGTTACCACTGAGGACGGTACCGGTATCGTGCATATCGCTCCTACCTTCGGTGCTGATGACGCCAAGGTAGCCAAGGACGCTGGTATTCCTTCTCTCTTTGTCATTGACAAGGCTGGCGATACTCGTCCTATGGTCGATTTCAAGGGTCGCTACTTCGTCAAGGAGGATATGGATCAGAAGTTCGTTTCACTCTGTGTAAACGACTCTTACTGGCATCATGCCGGCGAATATGTGAAGAATGCGTACGACCCTAAGTACAATGTAGGTGGCAAGTATGATGAGAAAGCCGCTACAAAGGATATGGATCTCAACGTGATCATCTGCCTTGAGATGAAGGAAGAGGGCTCTGCTTTCAAGATTGAGAAGCATGTTCACAACTATCCTCACTGCTGGCGTACTGACAAGCCTGTCCTCTATTATCCGCTCGACTCATGGTTTATCCGCTCCACTTCAAAGAAAGAGCGTATGTTCGAGTTGAACAAGACCATCAACTGGCATCCGGAATCTACTGGCTCAGGACGCTTCGGAAAGTGGCTTGAGAACCTTAATGACTGGAACCTCTCACGCTCTCGCTATTGGGGAACTCCGCTTCCTATCTGGCGTAACCGTGATACCAAGGAGGAAATCTGCATCGGTTCGGTCGAGGAACTCTACAATGAGATAGAAAAGGCGGTAGCTGCTGGAGTAATGAAGGAGAATCCGCTCAAGGCTAAGGGATTCGTTCCTGGAGATTATTCCCGTGAGAACTATGACAGAATAGACCTCCACCGTCCTTATGTGGATGATATAAAGCTCGTTTCTGCCAATGGTAACGTGCTCACACGTGAACTGGATCTTATCGACGTATGGTTCGATTCCGGTGCTATGCCTTATGCGCAGATCCACTATCCTTTCGAGAATCGCGAGCTCATAGATGAAGGCAAAGCATTCCCTGCTGACTTTATCGCTGAGGGAGTGGACCAGACCCGTGGATGGTTCTTCACTCTTCATGCCATCGCTACTATGGTGTTTGATTCTGTTGCCTATAAGAACGTAATCTCTAATGGTCTCGTTCTTGACAAGAATGGCATCAAGATGTCAAAGCGTATCGGTAATGTTATCAATCCATTCGATTGTATCGGCACCTATGGCACTGATGCTGTACGTTGGTATATGGTGACAAACTCTTCTCCATGGGACAACCTTTCTTTCGACCCTGCTGGCGTAAAGGATGTTACAAGCGCTTTCTTCGTAAAGCTTTATCGGGCTTATTCATTCTTCACTCTCTATGCTAATGTCGATGGATTCGATTACTCTGAGGATGAGGTTCCTTTCGAAGAGCGTCCTGACTTCGACCGTTGGTTGCTCTCTGAGCTTAACTCTCTCGTTAAGGATGTAGATCGTTATCTCGCTGATTATGACGTTACTCCGGCTGGGCGCTTAATCCAAAACTTTGTGATAGACAAGCTTTCAAACTGGTATATCCGTCTTAACAAAAAGCGTTTCTGGGGTGGTGGCATGACAAAGGACAAGTTGTCTGCTTACCAGACTCTCTATACTTGCATCGATACTGTGGCTCGTCTCATCGCTCCTGTATCTCCTTTCTATGCTGATCAGTTGTTCCTTGACCTCAATTCCGTTACTGGCAAGGACAAGTCCGAGAGCGTTCACCTCGCTAAATTCCCAGAGGCTAACGAGGCATTCATAGACTCTGAACTTGAGCAGGCTATGCAGCTTGCAATGCAGGTCACTTCTATGGTACTCTCATTGCGTAAGAAAGTGAAGATTCCTGTAATTCAGGCATTGCAGGCCATTTCCATTCCTGCTTCTGATAATCAGATGAAGGAGCGCATCGAGCGTATGGCTAATGTCATCCTTGCTGAGACCAATGTCAAGGAACTCAGGTTTATCGAGGATGGAAGCGATATGCAGCTCGTCAAGAAAGTGAAGTGCAACTTCCGCACTATGGGTAAGAAGTTCGGCAAGTTGATGAAGAGTGTCAACGCTGCCGTGATGGCTATGTCACAGGAACAGATTGCCCAACTGGAGCAGAATGGCAGAATTTCTCTCCTTGTAGAGGGACAGAATGCTGATATTGAGGTCGCTGACGTGGAGATTATCTCTGAGGATATTCCTGGATGGACTATCGCTCTGGAAGGTAAAATCACTGTCGCTCTCGATATTGAGATTACTCCTGAACTGAAAAACGAAGGTGTTGCTCGTCTGATTATCAAGAGAATACAGGCCATGCGTAAGGATAGTGGATTTGAAATCACTGACCGCATCAATGTAATACTTGAAGATAATGAGCAGCTTGCTGCGGCTGTTAAGGTCTTTGGTGACCATATTGCTGCGCAGGTGCTTGCTAATAGCATCGCTATGGGTGACGCTTCTGAAGGTGTAGAGGCTGAATTTGGTGACTTTAATGCCAAAATCATTGTGACTAAGGCATAAAGATAACTTTGTGCCAGCCGTGTCTCATCGACATGAGATACGGTTGGCACTTACAGGTTTTCTACCATTATTCTCTTCTCTTGTTCAAAGATTGGAGGCACGTCTCCTATGATTTGCTCGATTGACAGTCGTTGATGTATCTGCTTTTCCTAAGCATACTGATATACGAAACATACTAATGATGTGATAATCACATGGTTTCTACATCATGATTTGACATATATAACTAATAACATTTTAATCTATTATATTATGGCTGAAATTAAAAAAAGGTACAGTGACGAGGAACTTGAGGAGTTCCGAGTTATTATAGAAGAGAAATTGGCAGTTGCCCGTGAAAATTATAAGCAGTTGATGAGCATCCTGCGTAATGATGATGGCAACGACGTGGCTGACACTTCGCCTACATATAAGATTCTCGAAGAGGGTAGCATTACTCAAACCAAGGAGGAAACTATGATGTTTGCTGCAAGGCAGGAGAAGTTTATCAGAGGACTGGAGGCTGCACTTCTGCGCATTCAGAACAAGACCTACGGCATAGATCGCTTGACTGGTGAGCTTATTCCTAAGGAACGCCTGCGCATTGTTCCTCATGCCACTCTCAGCGTTGAGTCAAAGAACGCAAGAAATAAATAAAGACAAGAATGACAAACAATAAGAAATGGCAGGCTGCAATAGCTGTTATTGTAGTCCTTGCCATAATAGTCCTTGACCAGATTATCAAGATTGAGGTCAAGACATCTATGACATTGCATGAGAGTATCCGCATTACTGATTGGTTCTACATATTATATATAGAAAACAACGGTATGGCTTGGGGTATGTCTATCATGCCTAAGATAATGCTGTCACTATTCCGTTTCGTCGCAATATTTGTGATTGGATGGTATATTGCACGGCAAATACTCCGTGGGGCAAGGATGGTTTACATCGTATTGCTGTCTATGTTGCTGGCTGGAGCGGCGGGAAATCTCATTGATTGTATGTTCTATGGGCTTATTTTCTCCAATGCTTCATCGGAATGGGTGTCTTATTTCGTTCCTTTCGGCACGGGGTATGCTCCTTTCCTTGAAGGTAGAGTGGTGGATATGTTCTATTTTCCGCTCATCGTAAGTCAGTATCCTGACTGGTTTCCATTGTGGGGAGGACAGCAGTTCATATTCTTTAGTCCGGTGTTTAACTTCGCTGATGCAAGTATAAGCGTCAGTGTTGTGGCGCTGTTGCTTTTCTGTCGCAAGGAATTAAAGAACCTTTCGATGAAATAAAGCAGTGATTAAAGGAGTGAAAGAGATTGTAAACGTCAGATAATAGCTTGGCTATCACTGATATATAGCATTTTGTTTATCTAATGTAATAGCGTTGATTGTGAAACAGTTATTTTATTTTTTCTTATTTGTAATCGTTCTTTGTTCTTGTTCTTCCGACTCGCAGGAGATACTATCTCACGGCAAGATGGAAGATATAATCTATGATTTGCACCTCGCACAGGGGATGGCAGACAAGGGAGACTATGATAAAAGGGCGATGAAGGAAGCCGAATACCGCGCTGCTGTGCTTAAGAAATATGAGATAACGCAAGCGGAATGGGATTCATCATTCACTTATTACTGTCGTCATGCTGACGAATTGCACGAGATTTACAATAATGTTGCTGAGCGAATGCGAGATGAAATCGTGAGTCTTGGCGGTGAAGTGGCGCTCAATGGCGAAGGTTTTTCCGCTGATACCGCAAATATCTGGAATATGGAGCGCAACTTTATCCTCGTGCCTAATGAGCCATACAATGTCAAGAGCTACGTTATTCCTGCAGATTCCACCATCAAGAAGGGAGACAGACTGACGATGCAGTTCTCTACTCAGTTTGTCTATCAAGACGGAATGCGTGACGTTGTGGCTGTAATGGCAGTCACTTTCCAGAATGATAGCGTTGCTTCTGAAACCCGTCATGCCACTCAGCAGGGTACGACTTCTTTCTCTATACAGGATGACCAGCATCTTGGAATCAAGAAAGTAAGTGGATATTTCATTGTCGGCAGCAATCTTAATGACGTTCCTTCCTCCACTGTTCGCCTCGCATCTATATCTAATGTTAGAATAGTCATTGCGCATGAGGAAAAGAAAGCGGAGGAAAAGGAGAGTGATAAGGAGGCAAATGACTCACTGAAGAATGCACGTAGGGACTCGATTGAGGCTACAAGACTTGAGCATCAAGGCACTCCGCCATTGCAAAGTGAACGGCCTGTAGGTCCGCCACCTGCCAAAATAGAGTAAAATATCGTGAAGATAATAAGATAATTGCGCCCTTTTTGGTCGGTAATGACTTGGCAATCATAGGCCTATTTCCATGTAATAACAATGCCGCAACCATGTAATTGCAATTGCGCAACCATGTAATTGCAATTGCGTAACCGAGTAATTGCGATGTGGCAGCTTTGCATTGTCAATATAACAGCGATTTTTGAGAGCGTATTCATAAAGCAACCATATCGAATAATAAATAGGTTATCATGATTATTCCAATGATTCTGATAACCTATTTTCATACTACAACTAACTATATTTACTGACTATGAGAAAAATTAGACTGCTGTTGGTGTCTGCAATCCTTGCGGTTGCATCCGTTGCCACAGCTAATGCGGAGAAGATTGACCGCAAAAGCGTGCTTGAAAGGAATAATCCGAAGGTGACAAATGCCGATCCGCTCAATGCTCTTTCTGTAGGAAATGGACATTTTGCCACTACTGTCGATGTGACAGGAATGCAGAGTTATCCGCAGAATTACATGCAAGGTGTGCCTCTTTGCTCCATGTCTGACTGGGGATGGCATTCCTTTCCAAACACGGAAAACCTCAAACATGAGGAGACAGAGAAGGAAATGGACCTCGGTCACGGACGTAAAGAGGTCTATGCAGTGGAATATAAGGTTGATGGACGTGGCAAAAAGGCGACAGAATACTTTCGTATCAACCCGCATCGCCTTAACCTTGGCAACGTAGCCTTGGTGATAAAAGATGGAAAAGGGCAGATAAAAGAGGCTGACCTCAAGGATATTGACCAGCGATTAGACCTCTATAACGGTATGATAACA
The DNA here is from genome assembly GCA_934256705.1 of uncultured Prevotella sp. Classification (GTDB taxonomy): domain Bacteria; phylum Bacteroidota; class Bacteroidia; order Bacteroidales; family Bacteroidaceae; genus Prevotella. Next base: position 11,825 of record CAKQPF010000050.1, on the reverse strand, counting down.
TCCCGTTTCTCGGCTCTTGGCCAGCCAGTTATGGTGCAAACAGCGTGTATGCCATGCGAAGATGCTATGGTTTATTCCATCAATAGCCGCCTTCTTTCTTCTGGAAAAGCATCTGTCCGCCTCTCTCTTCCATATCCTTCTGGCAAGCATGCCGATGCTGCTACGGACTGGGGAAATGAAGATAAGCATGTCTCACGCATCATTAAGAGTACAGGAAAGAGTGCTTTGGTGGAGCATATCATTGATTCTACAAGGTATTTCGTACTTGTTCAGTGGGAAGGCGCAGCCAAATTAGTGCATGAGAGTGCTCATTCCTATGCGCTCATTCCTAATGGAAAAGCCCTGAATGTGCGTGTGGAATACAAGGAAATACAACCGGAGATGCAGCGATTCTCATTCGCAAAGTCTGTGATTGAGGTGCAGAAATACTGGAATAGCTGGTGGGAAACCGGCGCATTCGTGGATTTCGGTGACTGCAAAGACGTGCGTGCAAAGGAACTGGAGCGCCGTACAGTGCTCTCGCAGTACCTTACTTTCATCAACTGTGCCAATGAAACACCGGCACAGGAGACAGGTCTCACATACAATTCATGGTTTGGTCGCCCGCATCTTGAGATGACATGGTGGCACACCATCGATTTTTCTCTGTGGAACAGACCGGAGGTTCTTGAGACAATGCTGGAATGGTATAACGACAAAGCCTATCCGGAAGCGAAGAAAATAGCCGAGCGTCAGAATTTCAAAGGCATAAGATGGATGAAGATGACCGACCCTTGGGCTGGCGAATCTCCAAGTAATGTAGGTTCTTTCCTTACCTGGCAACAGCCACATTATATATATATGGCAGAGGAAATGTGGCGTAATGTCTGCGCAAAACCTGGTGTAACGGAGGCAGAAAAGAAAGCTATCATAGCCAAATATGGCAAGAATGTGGAGGAGACAGCTGAGTTTCTTTATGATTTTGCCAAGTCATGTGACCATAATACCGGCAGTATCAGCCTCTATGGGCAGACTGCTATGCAGGAATCAATGTCCAAAGACTTCTCTTATTGCCATCCTTTCGAGCAGGCATATCTCAAATATGGACTGATGAAAGCGCAGGAATGGCGTGAGCGCAGCGGCAAACAGCGCCGTAAGGAGTGGGATGAAGTAATCCTGTCACTTGCTTCTCTTCCGCAATCTGAGGGCATTTACACGGCTGGAATACCGACACAGCCTTTCATTATCGCTGATTCCGCTTCGCAAAATGCCGACAATGCAGCCTTCGACCCGTTCAATTATGGTGGTGATACCGGCAAGAAACAGTTGACAGAAGAGGAATTTAAGTTGAAATGTCGCTCGGATCATCCCGCTGTTCTCGGTGCCTGTGGACTGTTGCCAGACTGTGGTCTCTATGACAGAGCCATGATGCAGCGCACGTTGGACTGGGTAATGCATAACTGGAACTGGGAAACCACATGGGGATGGGATTATGGAATGACGGCCATGTGTGCAGCCCGACTCGGTGACGGCGAGAATGCTGTCAAGGCATTGCTGATAGACAAGGGCAAGAATACATACCTTGTGTCTGGTCATAACTATCAGGAACCGAAGCGACTCCGCCTTTATCTTCCTGGCAATGGAGCGCTTCTTGATGCTGTAGCCATGATGTGTGCAGGATGGGATGGCTGTCCTGACGTGAAAAATCCTGGTTTCCCACAGGATGGAAAATGGAATGTAAAGTGGGAAGGATTGCGTAAGATGCAGTAGTCCTCCTACATAAAAGATATAAATGTCCTCTATTCTCTGCCGTTTCCATATAGGAAATGGCAAGAGAAAAAAGGGCAAAAGTAGAAGGAAAAATATCAAGTAATCGTGTCACAACTATTAGATAACGCAGTAGATCAGTTCTCGCGCCTGCCAGGAGTGGGCAGAAAGACGGCTTTACGCCTTGTTCTTCATATGCTAAGGCAGGATGGACAGTTTATGGATGACTTCACAGGAGCGCTTCAGAAGATGAAGAAAGAGATAAAATACTGTAAAGTATGCCATAATATCTCCGATACAGATGTGTGTCCTATCTGTGCTAACAGCCACAGAGATGCCACGACAGTCTGCGTGGTGGAGAACATTCAGGACGTTCTTGCGATAGAGAACACCCAGCAATATAATGGACTTTACCATGTACTTGGAGGCGTAATATCGCCAATGGACGGCATAGGTCCCGGCGATATTGAGATAGATTCGCTGGTAAAGCGCGTCTCTGACGGAGGAGTGAATGAGGTTATCTTTGCTCTTGCCAGCACAATGGAAGGCGATACCACCAATTTCTATATCTCAAAGCGCCTTCAGCAGTATGATGTAAAGTTGAGTGTAATAGCCAGAGGTATAAGTGTAGGCGATGAATTGGAATATACTGACGAGGTGACACTCGGCAGATCAATCCTCAATCGCGTACCTTTATAATATATAATAGGTGGGAATACGCTCCCGAAAAGTCCCATTACAGTCTATCAGAATATAAACCCAACAATAAGAAAAAATAATGTTCTACGTTCAAAACATCCTTTTGGCATTGACGTTAATAGCCATGTATGTATGCCTGAAATGGTATAATTTCCCGTTCATATCACGCAAGGAAGCAGAGATAACAGCGCCAGCTGAGCATCAGCAGTGGGTGAAGAAGCAGAATATAATCCGTTTCTTCATACTGATTGCAGCGATTATAATCAATGCTTGTGAATATTTCCTTATGGACTATGTAGGTGGCGGCTATCTCGCCATCATGGCATTGCTTTGCCTTCCTTTCGTTTTTACAAAGAGACAGAAATGAAATTGACACTTCGTCCCCTCGAACCAGAAGATTTAGAGCAACTCTATGAGATAGAGAACTCTATGGATGATTGGGATTATTCCTCAGCAAATGTGCCCCTTTCACATTATCTTCTGCGTGACTATATAGCCACGCAGAGGTGTGAACTCACGCTTGACCGCCAGGTGAGGCTCGTCATTTGTGATGAAGCGGACAAGGAAACGGTGATAGGTCTCGCAGATCTTACCGACTATAATCCTATTCATCGTAGGGCAGAGGCAGGCATTATCATAGCAAAAGCATTCCGCGGACATGGTTATGCCACGGAAAGTATGCGACAATTAGTGAGCTTTGCAGTCAAGACAAGGCTTTTGGACCAGATTTTTGCATACGTTTCGGAGGATAATATGGCAAGTATGAGACTGTTTGAGAAATGCGGTTTTTCCCACACTTGTACCATAAAAAACTGGTTTAGGATAGGTGAGAAGTATGTAAATTCATGCTTTTTCCAACTTTTTCTGAAAAAAGTGTAGATAAAATTTGCCAGTTTCAAAAAAAGTTACTACCTTTGCACCCGCTAAAAAGAAATAGTGACACTTCAAGGTGCGGTAGTTCAGTTGGTTAGAATACTAGCCTGTCACGCTAGGGGTCGCGGGTTCGAGTCCCGTCCGCACCGCAAGTTATCTATTTCCTAAAGCATTCCGGTGCGGTAGTTCAGTTGGTTAGAATACTAGCCTGTCACGCTAGGGGTCGCGGGTTCGAGTCCCGTCCGCACCGCGAAACATAATAAACAGTTCGGTAATATAAGCCGATAAAGCACATTGGTGCGGTAGTTCAGTTGGTTAGAATACTAGCCTGTCACGCTAGGGGTCGCGGGTTCGAGTCCCGTCCGCACCGCAAAGAAGGTTCTTGCATTTGATGTAAGAACCTTTTTTCATATATGATGGTTACCTCGTCTAACCGCATCTATTCACACAAAACAATCTTCCTACATCATGGTCAACGAATATCAGATACGAGTAATGCCCCAAGTGGCAAGTGCAGAGCAGAACATTGCAGAGTATATAGCCCGTGAGAAAGGCTTTGACGTACGTACGATCAATGCCGTAAGAGTGCTGAAGCGTAGCATTGATGCGCGTCAGCGTCAGGTCTATGTCAATCTTTCCGTGCGCGTATATATAAATGAGATGCCACAGGACAAGGGTTTCCTGCCGACGGAATATCCGGATGTGTCAAAGGGAAAGCAGGTAATCGTGGTGGGAGAAGGTCCTGCCGGGCTCTTCGCATCCCTCGGATTGATAGAGCATGGCTTGCGTCCAGTCGTCATAGAACGTGGAAAAGATGTGCGCGAGCGTAAGAAAGACCTTGCGAAAATAAAGTCTGAGCAGAAGGTTGACGGTGAATCAAACTATTGTTTCGGTGAAGGAGGTGCGGGAGCATACAGTGATGGCAAGCTCTATACACGCAGCAAGAAGCGTGGAAACATAGAGAAGATACTGAATGTGTTCTGTCAATTCGGTGCTTCTACTAATATTCTTGCTGATGCCCATCCGCATATCGGTACTGACAAGTTGCCGAGAGTGATAGAGAATATGCGTGAACAGATAATCCAGTCGGGTGGAGAAGTGCATTTCCAGACCAGGATGACAGAGCTTATCGTAAAGGAAGGCGAGGTGAAAGGCGTGATATGCCGCAACCTTGTGACGGGAAGTGATGAGACTTTTGAAGGTCCTGTGATACTTGCTACAGGTCATTCAGCGCGTGATGTCTATCGTTATCTTGCCCATGCCGGTATTGAGATAGAGGCAAAGGGCATTGCTGTTGGCGTGAGACTGGAGCATCCGTCACAGTTGATTGACCAGATACAGTATCATAACCGTCAGGGTAGGGGACGTTACCTTCCTGCTGCCGAGTATTCCTTCGTGACTCAGGTGGCAGACAGAGGCGTATATAGTTTCTGCATGTGTCCTGGTGGTTTCGTCATACCTGCTGCTACGGGTGCAAGACAGATAGTGGTCAATGGCATGAGCCCGAGCAATCGTGGCGGTCAATGGAGCAATTCAGGTATGGTAGTGGAAGTTCGTCCGGAGGATGTTAAGGCAGACAATGGCATAATATTGGACGGTGAAGACCCGGAACTGGCATCATGTGAAGCCCTTTCCGTGATGCATTATCAGGAAAGACTGGAGCAGATGTGCTGGCAGCAGGGCAATATGAAGCAGACAGCACCAGCCCAACGCATGGCTGATTTCTGCAACAACCGTCTCAGTTATGATTTGCCTCGTTCCAGTTATGCGCCAGGACTTGTCAGTTCGCCGCTCCATTTCTGGATGCCGGACCATGTTTCCCGCCGTCTTCAGGAAGGATTCAAGCATTTCGGACGTCAGCGTCACGGTTTCCTTACCAATGAAGCGTGCCTTATAGCCACCGAGACCCGCACGTCATCTCCTGTTCGTATCACGCGAGATGCAGAGACATTGCAACATGTCACTATCCGTGGACTCTTCCCATGCGGTGAGGGCGCTGGCTATGCAGGCGGAATTGTCTCTGCCGGAGTGGATGGCGAGCGTTGCGCTGACATGGTGAACGAACTGTATTCACGGAAGTGAAAAGTGCATGGTGAAACGTGGCTAATCAAGAGGAAAATAGCGGGAAAATGCCGCTTAGTTAGCACTATTTATTCAAAATGTGTGCTATAATGTTAATTTTATATAGTTTTATTTGTTAGTTTGAAATAAAAAAACTACTTTTGCGAACAGAAACTAAGTAATCACATTGGCTGTTTGGCGAAAACAGTTGATAAACATTATTCAAAACAAACTAATAATTATGAAGAAAATTATCATTTCAATGATGCTTGCGCTCGTAGCAATGACAGCATCTGCACAGATCAAGACTGTAGATATCAAGGGCGACCTTCGTAGTGATTTCGGTCTCGGCATCGGTTTCAGTGGTGATCTTACTGACAAGTTTGAGTTCTCTCCTTCTTTCAATTATTACTTTATCGAGGATTGCACATGTTTCCAGTTGGAGGCAGACTTCCACTATAATATCCCACTCGGAAGCGGTTTCAAGTTCTATCCGCTCGTAGGTATCGGTCTTGATTATGTTAAGCCAAAGGAGTGTGACGGCGAGACAAACCTCCTCGTAAACCTTGGTGCTGGTATCAACTACAAGTTCTCAAGCAATGTTACAGGCTTCGTAGAGGGCAAGTATCAGTGGATTGACGGTGGTGATGATTCTTATTTCTCACTTGGTATCAAGCTTGGTATCTAATCATTTTGAGATAAAGACATACAAGACTCTCAATAAATTATAACAGACAGAGGGCATATCAATAGTCGAAAGGCTTTTGATATGCCCTCTTCTCGTTTTATGCTATATCAATATTTTGATGTTTTTTTAGGTAAAAATATCTAAATATTTACATAATTTTTGGTTGTTTAGTGTTTTCTTCTTAACTTTGTCCGCCTATTAAACATAAAAAAAGCAAAATGAGAAACTCAGGATTTATGTCTGCCCTCTTAGCAATGGGCGTCCTTACAGGTATCAGTTCATGCTTCAAGGATGAGCCCTTGAATGCAGAATGTGACATAGAGCAGGCATATATACATGCAGGAGACAATCTGGACAGTTGGTTCCTCTTTGATTCCGACACATTGAAATATGTGCAGTCCGACCAGAACAAGATAGAGTTTACGATGAGTGGAACGGCAGATCTGACGCAGATAGCCCCGCTCTTCCGCCTCACTCCCGGCGCAACGATATCGCCGGCTAACGGCAGTGTGCATGATTTCACCAAAGGTTCGGTGAAATATACCGTTACATCTGAGGACGGACAGTGGACCCGCATCTATTTCGTAAGCATCAAGAAGATGCTCGATTTCGGCAGAGAGCATGAATTCAATTTTGAAAACTGCTATCAGGACAAAGGCTATTACATCTGGACCGAGCCGTGGAAAGGCTCCAACGGCAAGACAACCAAGGAACCTATCTGGGCAACAGGAAACCCTGGATACAAGATAAGCAACAGTTCGACGGCGGCGGAGAATTATCCTACCTCGCCTCTTGAAGAGGGATATGAGGGCAATGGAGTCAAACTGACCACCAGCCGAACCAGTGGTCTTGCCGATATGGTGCAGAAACCTATCGCTGCCGGCAATCTCTTCATCGGACAGTTTGACCCGTCAAATGCCTTGCAGGATGCCATGTCGGCCACTAAGTTCGGTCGTCCGTTCAGCTTTGAAGCACCGCCAAAGACATTAACGGGATATTATAAGTATAAGGCAGGTGAGACGTTTACCGACAAATACATGCACGTGCTGGACCAAAAGGACTACGGCACCATCTATGCCGTGCTCTATGACAACCACAATGCCAAGGGTGAAGCCGTGCTACTCTATGGCAACAACGTGCAGACCAGTGACCAGGTGGTGGCACTTGCCGTGCTTGACAACATCGACAATACGCCGGAATGGACACCGTTCACGCTCAATTTCGTCTATCGCAAATCCGTGGATATGAAGAAACTGAAGACAGGTGGCTACAGTCTCACGGTGGTATGCTCATCGAGCACCAACGGAGCGGAGTTTATGGGAGCTGTAGGCAGCACGCTTTGGGTGGACAAATTCAAGGTGACGTGCGAAGAGAACAGTGACTCAAGAGTAGAAGATATCAGATAAAGCAATGAGAAAAATCATGATATTTGCGCTGCTGATGATGAGCACCATGTGCGCATTGGCAGACGAGGAACAGAAAGAAAACTGGACTGCATGGAACAAATACCTGCATGATTACCGGTACTATGTCCATATAGGTTACAACATCGGTGGCACCGCACCTGTCGGAATGCCTGCCAGCATCCGCACGCTGCATAGCTATACCCTTCAGCCAAACTTTGTTCTCGGTGTGGATGCCCATCATGCCATCTCCGGAAAATGGGGATTTCTCGGTGGACTTCACTTTGAGAACAAGGCCATGCGGACCGATGCCGGCGTGAAAGGCTACCACATGAAGATAGTGCGTGGCGGCGAGGAACTGGAAGGAATGTTCACCGGCAGCGTGGTGACAAAGGTGGATATGAGTCTTATCACCGTGCCTTTGCAGGTGACGTACGACCTCAATCCGCAAGTGCGCCTAAAGCTTGGACCATACGTCAGCTACGTATCTGCCAGTAAATTTGAGGGGTGGGCATACGATGGCTACCTTCGCAGACAGGAAGAAGGGCATGAAAAAGGCGACCCTACAGGTCAGAAAGTGATGTTAGGTCATAATGAAGGTGAGCGTGGCGACTATGATTTCTCAGACGATATGCGCACTTGGCAGTTTGGCATTGACTTTGGCGCCGATTGGTATATCACCAAGCGTTGGGGACTGAAAGCCGACCTGTCATGGGGATTGACCGGTATCTTCCAGAAAGATTTCGACACGATAGAGCAGACCATGTATCCTATCTATGGCACTATCGGCGTGATCTATCAACTGAAATAAAAACTATATTCAATAATTACAAAACAATTTTATCAAAGAAGAAAATGAAAAAGTTTATTTATCTTTTGGCAATGGTATGCTCTATGAGCTTCCTTGCATCTTGTGGCGACGACGATGACAACGAAGGATCAGGCGCAAAGCGCCTTCAGGCTATCGAGGGTACATGGAAAGTATGGCAGGAAGGTGATGAATGGACAGGCTATAAGGGCTCAGCCATCATCACATGGGAGATTGACGATGATGCTGCAATCAACATTCCTTTAGGGGAAACATCTATGCCTTTGAAAATCAATGAGACTGTTACTCCGCTGGTGAATACCTTGGCAAACAAGTTCCTTCCAAACGTCTTGCAGAGCGTAACATTCACATCTGACGGCAAAATCAATGCAGTATATTCTGATGATGAAGATGGTGACGACGTAAAATGGGAGGAAGCTAATGGCTATGCTTCATACACAGTGGTAAATGACAACCTCCTTGCTGTGACCCTAAATGCAGACAAGGTGACTGAGGATATTGATGATGCAGCTCTCAAGGCGCAGGTTAAGACAATCCTCAAGCAGTTCGGTCCTATTCCAGTAAACATCCGTTGGAACGGTGCAAACCCTTACTTCTTCGTGGATAAGGCATTCGTTCAGCCAATGATTGCCACTATGGTAGGTGTTCTCTCAAAGGTTCCTACAGGCGATATGGACGAGGAAGACCTCAAGTCATTCCTGATGCTCAAGGGCGTACTCGACCAGCTTCCTGATCTCATGGATAAGACTACCAAGTTTGAGGTAGGACTTGAGTTGAGAAAGTAATATCTCCGTCTTTTTTCGGACAGACATCTATAGGGTGTATCAATGGTCTTTCGGGGCTTTTGATGCGCCCTTCTTTATTGTGAAATGAAGAATGAAGAATGAAGAATGAAGAATGCGAGTTACTTTTGGCTTTGAATAAGATCTCTGGGAAAAATCGAACAAAAAGGTGATGCCAATGCTATCGAAAGGCGATGACTGAGCTTTCACGCTGCAAAAGCATAGATATTGTGGTGTAATAACTATGCTTTTAGCCTCCAATATCTATGCTTTTACACTCTAAAAGCTATGCTTTTGCAATGTATTGATTATCAAATTGTTGCAAGAGAACTTTCGTTTGGTTGCTTTCAAACGGAAAAATCGGACAATTTTTGCTTTCTATATAATGGAAAGGAGCTTGTGGAACTTGAAATGTAAGCATACGGGACACAGTTTGACAAAACGAAAACAGGAAGAAAGCATCGCTGCTTCCTTCCTGAAGGATAGGTTTATTCGTGATTGTGTTGTCTTGTATTACCAAACGTGATGTTTGTAGTTTGCAGATATATTGAATGATTGTGTTGTTGTCGATTTATATCTGTGCGAAAGCCTGGTCGAGGTCAGCGATGATGTCATCAATATGCTCCACACCGATGGAGAGACGGATGGTAGAAGGCGTGATGTGCTGCTCGGCGAGCTCTTCAGGTGACAGTTGGGAGTGAGTGGTGGTGGCAGGGTGGATAGCCAGCGACTTCACGTCAGCCACATTGGCAAGGAGAGAGAATATCTTGAGATGGTCGATGAAAGCCCAAGCCTCTTCCTGACCGCCCTTTATCTCGAAGGTGAAGATGCTGCCACCGCCCTTCGGGAAATACTTCTGATAGAGTTCGTGGGAAGGATGGGTAGGGATGGAAGGGTGGTGCACCTTAGCCACCTTAGGATGCTTGCTCAGATAATCCACCACCTTGAGGGCATTCTCCACGTGACGCTCTATGCGCAGAGGCAGAGACTCGACACCCTGGAGGAGAATCCACGCATTGAATGGGGAGATAGTGGCACCCGTGTCGCGGAGAAGCACAGCGCGGATTCTTGTCACGAAGGCAGCTGCGCCTGCTACATCAGCGAATACGGCTCCATGATAGGAAGGGTCTGGTTTGGCAAGGGTAGGGAATTTGTCGGCATTAGCCTTGAAATCAAACTTGCCGGCATCCACTATCACGCCGCCGAGTGAACTTCCGTGACCGCCGATAAACTTTGTAGCGGAATGTACCACCACGTCAGCACCGTGCTCGATAGGGCGGATGAGGATAGGAGCGAAGGTGTTGTCAACGATAAAGAGCGCATTGTGGCGATGTGCTATCTCTGCAAGGGCATCGAGATTGCTGACGTCAGCGTTAGGATTGCCGAATGTCTCGCCATAGACCACCTTGGTGTTAGGACGGATAGCAGCCTCCACGGCAGCGAGATCGCTGAAATCCACTATGGTGTATTCCACGCCTTGGGTGGTGAGGGTGTGGGTGATGAGGTTGTAACTGCCACCGTAGAGATTGTCGGCAGCTACGATGTGGTCACCGTTCTGCAGCACATTCTGCAAGGCGTAAGTCACTGCGGCAGCACCGGAAGCCACTGCAAGACCAGCTACACCGCCTTCCAGAGCGGCAATTCTGTCTTCGAAAACGCCCTGGGTGGAATTGGTCAGACGACCGTATATATTGCCTGCATCGCGTAGTCCGAAGCGGTCAGCTGCGTGCTGTGAGTTGTGGAACACGTAGGAAGTGGTCTGATAGATAGGCACTGCGCGAGCGTCTGTGGCTGGATCTGCCTGTTCCTGACCTACATGGAGAGCGAGAGTTTCAAGGTGTAATTTCTGATTTGCCATAATTCTGTTCCTTTCTTTGTTATTTTTATGTTTGTTATTGTTTGTCTTTTGTTTTCTGATGCAAAGGTAATACAAAATAGATGTATTTTCCAAGAAAAGTTTGTTATATTGGAAAAATATGCTACCTTTGCACTCGAAGTAGAATAATATTCTGTAAAATGATATAATTATGGCAACAAAACAAGTAATTGAAGCACTTGACAGCGTGGATATCTCCATCCTGAGATGCCTCCAGCAGGACGCTCGCCTTACCATAAAGGAGATATCTCGCGAAGTAAATCTGAGTAGTACACCAGTCTTTGAGCGTATCAAGCGTATGGAGCGTGAGGGCTTCATCAAGCGATATGTGACGATTCTTGATGCAGAGAAGATGCACAAGGGGTTTGTGGTGTTCTGCAGTGTCAAACTGTCTCCGCTGAACAAGACGGTGGCCCAGGAGTTCTGCAACACGATAAAGGAGATACCGGAGGTGACGGAATGCTACAACATCTCTGGTCGTTTCGACTATCTGCTGAAGGTGCATTCGCCTGACATGAAATATTATCAGGAGTTTGTGCTGAATGTTCTCGGTCAGCTTCCCATGCTCGGTTCCCTCGAATCCACATTCGTCATGGAGGAAATCAAGAATGATTTCGGTGTGGCAATATAGGCTTTCACCTTATTTATATATATAAGGGCTAAAAGAAAAGGGAAGAAATCTCCCAGACAGGCGTCGCCACTGTGCCAACGGCTTTTCCCGTTGGTAGCCCCAGACCAACAACCGGCGACCAACAAAAAAAGGTCTTAATCAAAGTGATTAAGACCTTTTCTTTGGTACACCCTCAGAGGTTCGAACTCTGGACACCCTGATTAAGAGTCAGGTGCTCTACCAACTGAGCTAAGGGTG
>CAKQPF010000049.1 GCA_934256705.1 uncultured Prevotella sp. | reverse complement strand
GTGTACTGGAAAATGAACCTTGCAGCTTTTCAGGCATAGTCCCACTACATCCTATAAGGTTGCGGATTTGAGGGACATGTTTGAGGCGTATTGTGAATTCCTGAATTTGAAAGATACACTGAAACAAACTGACGAATAGTAAAAAGACTGGTAATCTAGGGTGGAATCATATAAAGTTCCACCCTAATTTTATTTACAATCTCACTCTACTTATATTATTGCTATTCATACGCTTACGTAAGAAAAGCAAAATCATGTGGTTTAGATTGACTTTTTATTTTTCTAAACTATCGACCTCCACCCCGAAAACGACCAGATAAACATCCGTCAGATCCGTGTTCAGGTTAAAATAATGCATAATTCATAATGCACAATTCACAATGCACAATTAAATGAAATCCGTGGTCAGGTTATAAGGCTTGGAGTTTAATTGGCGAACAAGAATAACTCAAATAGCACGAATTCGTTGCTTTCGGCAGATCTCCTTGATTTGCCCATTCGTGCAATTCGGTAGATTCGTGTTCCCTTTCACCGCTTAGTGTTTTTTCCCCCTTGCCCACGGATTTTACTCCGTTAGGTATAGAATATCAATAAACAAAAACAATGAAAAATATTTTTATCCATTGATATTTTGTTTTTATCCATTAATGTTTAATATAGGTACTGTCTTCCAGACAGCCGCATAGTTCTTGTTTGTAATCCCGAGACTTCGTCCCGGGTTACTCTCGCTTCGCTCGGTATTGCCTTCCAGGCAAATCTTGCAGAAAAGACTATCCGTTTTATCTGTGAAATCCGTGGTCAGACTAAAATAATTCATAATGCACAATCAGCTGAAATCCGTAGAAATCCCAGCGCCCGACAGGCGCATACTATCCGATGCAATAGAATGAAGATCCGTGAAAGAACAAATCCGTTGCATCCGTGCTATCCGTGTTTCTTTTTGAACGCTTGTGCTCGTCGCGAATGCGATGAGCACATGATACATGATAACAGTATGGGGGGAACTGTATTCCAGACAAACTAAACAAAAAATCAATGGATAAAAACAACAAAAAATATTTTTATCCATTGATATTTTGTTTTTATGTATTGATGTTTTCGTGAGTTTGGTACTGTCTTCCTGACTTTAATAGGGAATAGATAATAGGGAATAGAAAATAGGGAATAGGAAATAGGAGATTACACTTTATTTAGGGTAATAGGTAAAAGGTAATAGGAGATTACACTTATTTGCTTGAGAATATCCCCGTGGAGACAAACCATGAGCAGCAAGTGTATTCTCCTATTACCTTTTACCTATTACCTATTTTACCTATTCTCTGAAAAGCTCAAACCGCATCAGCGCGATTTTTCACTCTTCACTTTTCACTTTTCACTAAAAAAATTAGTTATAAAGACTGTTGCGACCCACCTTGAAGGAAACGTCTTTGCATCCCTTTCCAGCTACGGTGACAGTGATGGAATCAGAGCCTGGAACCGTCATAAGGTCGCGGGCAAGGAAGCATACATTGAAGGTGGAAGGACCATATACCTGGGTGTTCTTCTGAGGATGACGGTTGCAATAGATGGTATATTTGATTGCATTATCCTTCACGTCAGCATCATGGTCGAGCACTACGTTGTGGGTAGGAAGGATATATTTGCCATCCGTGCCTACGAAGTAAGAAGACTTCACCTGCATTGTGACATAGCCATGAGCATACCAAGGAGTAGCCATACCGCTCATCTCGAAGATGCTGTCAGGATTAGTCACCTTATTCAGATCAGCCTCAACCTTGCTCATCACGTTGTTTACAGCGATATATTGTCCGCCGATGATGGAAGCATTGTTGATGACGCTCTTCTTGTCAGCGCCGGTCTGCACGTTCTCTGTGTTGTATTGGATATAGAAATATCCGCGCTTGTTCTTTGCCAGCCCCTTGTCAGAAGGCAACGTGCTTGGGTTGAGTTTCACGGTAACCATGCCATCATCGCTATAGAGCACATAGTTTGGCTCATAACCGGAGATAGTAAAATAGGTAGCAAATGTACGAGTGTTGTTATCAGAATCACTGATACAAGATGTAAGGCATAGTGATGCCACTACGCAGATAAATGCAAAAAACTTTTTCATTTCTTTGTTTTTGAATTATATGTTTTAGTCGATTAAATTTTTCCCTTTACCCTTTCGGGTCTTCCCTTTCATCTTTTCTGGGGTCTCCTTTGTGCAGGATTCCCCCTTTTATGCTTCTTTTTCCAAAGTGCAAAGATAATGCTTTTTCCATAATTACGCAAAGTATTGTCTATATTTTAATATCTTATAACATGTAAGTGACGGTGAAAATATAAATTGGTATGATTTGAGCCTCAGATTTTTGAGATGATTTTCTCACTCGAAGAGGGAGTATAGCGGGCTATACGACCGATGAGAGGGAGGAAAACAGCCAAAAAGATGAGGTTAAGACCTTTATTGATATCTTACATTTTTCTCTCAAATCGTACCAATTTATTTTTTTAGCGTCACTAAAAAGCCCGCTGGCGGATATTCTCCACCAGCGGGCTATTATATTCACGTTTGTATTGTGTTGTTTGGTGATTATGTTGTTTGGTTGTTTTGTGATTTAGCTGTTTAGTTGTTTGTAGAGTTCGCTTGTAATAAGACTATCAACCAAACAACTAAACAACTAAACAACTTCCCCACGACAGTGGGAACTGAGGGGCTTTTTAGCTTGCAAAACGGGAGGTTGCCACTACACTTAGCAGCAAGCCTCCTCGTTGTACGAGAGAGAGAATGTATGTTAATTTTGTTTTTGCTCTAAATAGCGATGTGCCTCATCAGGATCGCTGGTGAAAAGCACGATATGACCAGAAGGGTCGATGACCACCAATGATGGGACAAACTGCAAGAAGTAAGCATCCTTCAAGGCTTTCATCGAAGACTGCGGGACGAGGTATTGCTGCCAAGGCATCTTTTCCTCCGCCATCGCCTTCTCCCAGTCGGCACGTTTCTTATCCACAGAGATGCTGACAATGTTAAGTGTGTCGCCCAACTTCTCATGCAATTTCTTGACACTTGGAATGGCGGCACGACAAGGACCACACCACGAAGCCCAGAAGTCGAGGAAGTTGTACTTGCCTGGCATAACGATGTCCTTCAAGTTGGCTGGCTTGCCCTCAACGGTCTCCACCGCCAAATCTTTGAAATGAGAACCTTTGATATATTTCTTCATTTCATTGACCAACTTCACGAAATCTTCATAGCGGCTCTTGTCATAGTTGTTGGCAAAAGTAACAAGCATCTCATCATACTCTGCATTCGTCATGGCAAAAGGGTTTGCCAACTCCTTGCTCTTGAGCAAAAGACTAATGGCATAGTCGGGATGAGCTGCGATAAACTGGTCGTTGACTTTATCTCTGTATTCAGAAGCCTTTTCCACCAATGGTTTCAAACGATTGACGGCAACGGAGTCCACCTCATTCCGTCTTCCCCCATATCGAGCATTCCCAAGTTGCATATCTATCAAAGCTGCATTTAGGCGAGCATCGTAGGTAGCATCAGCCCACTCTTGGTATTGTTGCTGCACCTTACCGCCTACGATTTTCAAGTTTTTCTCATAATCCATCGGTACGGAATACATGAAATAATTGCGAGCAATGCTATCAAAGCAAGCGGCACTCACCTGATAGTTGCCTGGCTCCAACATGAAGTTGCCGCCATGTACTTCAGCGTATTCTTGCTCCTTGTACTCAGCCTTCGGCTTATTGTCGATGCAGAGTTGAACGAGCATCGTTCCCTCCACCTTGCCTTTCAAGACAAAAGAGTTGCCTTGCGAGAGGCATTCCGCCTCGATATACTTTCCACTCTCCTTGCTACGAAGAGCCACTTTCGTACCATTCTTGATACCCTTTATATTTCCCTTGATGACAAAATCTTGGGCTGAAGACTGGGCGAAAGCGCACCAAGACATGCAAGATGCCAAGACTGCCAGAGAAATAAGTTTAATTTTCTGATACATGATTTTATTTTAATTCGATTACACCTTTTAATATATATATATATAAGAATGGCTTGTTTCTATCATAGCCATTCAGAACACACAAGCCGCTACTTACTTCAGATATCTTTTAATAATTTCAGGGCTGTGAGTGATGCAAAGCACTTTACCATCAGCTCCTATCAAGACGAGACGAGGAATGGTGGAGATAGAGTAAGCCATGGCAGCTTTCTCCAACTTCGACAAAGGCAAGAAGAGTTGCGTCCAAGGCATCGCCTCTTCCTTCTCCGCTTTCAACCAAGCCTCTTTTTTCTCATCCACCGAACAAGAGACGACCTCCAACTTGCTGGCATAGTCCTTTGCCATCTGCTTCACCTTTGGGATGGCAGAACGGCAAGGGCCACACCAAGAAGCCCAAAAGTCTATCAACATCATCTTGCCTAGTTTCATCAGCGAAGAGAGTTGCACACTCTTTCCATCCTTGGTCTCAGCGATGAAGTCGGTATAGATGGCTCCATTGGCATGAGAACGGAAATAGTCGAGGTTGCGCTGGATGAAGTTGACATGCATCGTGTCGGGATTATTCGCCAATGAAACATACTGCTGATTGAAGACCTCCAAGTCGTAAGAGAAAGGCTTGTAAGCATACTGAGCGACGAGGGCAGCAGTAATCGGAGCATCGGGATGCAAACGGATATAGTCATTGCGCTTTGCCTCGAAGACAGCTGCAGCCGCCTCGTTCCTCTGCTTATAATCCTTGATGGCATCTTCATCACCATTATTGGCAAACCAAGCACTAGCCTCAGCATAGCTGGCACTGTCTGCCGAAATCGAAGAAGCCCTGACAAAGGCAAGATAATCAGCATAGCTAGCTTGTGCCTTACCCGCCTCAATGATGATTTTTCCATCAGGTTGATTGATCAAGGCTTGCTTCTTTTGCCACATGACATCTTGCTCCAGCACGTTCTTGTCGATCTTAACAGTGATAGGGCTATCATCCAAGAACAAGCGAAGTTCAGTGGCCCTTCCCCAAAATCCTTTCTGATTTCTGACGGAGAAAGAAAGGCGAGCAAATCGAGGAGTCTTGCCTACCTGAGCAGAGAGCGAGAAGTTTTCTCCCACAAACTTGGAGGAAACCAAAGCCTTGCTTTCTTGTGGATTCTCGCAATCAACGAGAGTCACCATACAGCTATCCACATTCCCCACCACCTGTCCGTTGACAGTGATGGCAGTCTGAGCCTGCGCCGTGCTTTCCATCATGAGGAGCACAGCAGGCAAAATATTCTGTAGTTTCATTTTCACCTTTATTATATATAGCTATTTAAAACCTCAACATTATAATCACACAAAAAAACTTATTGGGCATAACGAACATAGCGTACGCTCATAAAATGCTCCTCTTGCATCACTTGCAAACGATTAACGGCATTTCTGCTTGGAGTAATCATACGAGCGTATGCAGCAGGTTCTCCATTAATAGAAGTAGAAGTAGCTGACCAATAATAACCGAAATCATAGTAATGATTGATACTCAAGCTATACCCCAAGAAATAGACAGAGCCACCATAACGCATATTGAGCTGAGAGCCCTCACCATCTTGTGTCATCAGATAAGAGCATCCACTTCGCCATCCTTCCTTGTCAATGTCAACCTGTCTCATACCCAATGCACGTTCCAAGTTTTTCCAGTCATCGTCTGTAGGGAGTCTCCATCCTTCAGGGGCATTGTCCATCGCTTCTTGCCAAGAATAATAATTGCCGAAATTATCATATATCAACTTGCTCGTTTCCATACTTTTAGGAAGAGACAGGCTGCGTCTTCCCCATTTATCATTATAAGCATCTTCGTAGAAAGGAGTTCCACATCGCAAGTTATCCGTCATCCAGTCAAGATTGCCGATTCTCACCCAGTGATACTCATTGCCATCCATATCTTGAACAACGCCCGATGCCGATGGAGCAACAGATGGCGTATCATCGTCATCGCTACAAGAAGACAGACATCCAATAGCCAAGCTCAAAAACAAAATCATGGCCATTTTTCTAACCTTTTCATTTATCATATCTTTCATTTGTAATTATTTAATGTGTCAAAACTACGACTGCCCTTATTCATCAAAGTTGAAACCTAGAGAAATCATCTTGTTGCGCAAGATAGTGAAACGACTTTGGCAAATAGGGTATTCAGCATACTCTTCATTGAACTTCTGTTGAGATACCGTCATTACTTTTTTCAGATATTGGCGAGTTTCCCATTCCTTGTTCTTGGCAAACTTATATACACTATAGTCATTCAAAAAGCCGAGGGAACGAGCCAACTCATCGTTGATTTCATCTTCATATCCGATTTCATCCTTCCAACTGCTTACCAAAGCATTATAGTTCTCTACCGCAGAATAAAATTCCTTCAGAGTTGAATCATCAGACGTAAGAACAGAATAGACAATATCTTCCAACAAAGATTCAAAATAATTGGCATCATCGAATGCAGATCCATTATCCATACTGATGGCATAGCAGCGTGCCCCTACCACATAAGACGGATTTGGCACGATACCATCCCGAGAATCTTCTGCTGGAATCATATTGCCCTCGCCATCATTCATCCATCTGTTGATACGATTTACCAAAAATACAGAGTAAGGCATCATCTTGCCTATTTTTTTTGCAAGTTTGTCAATAACCAAATTAGCTGCCTTTTGTTTCTCTGCATCTGTAGTCAGATAATCATAGGTATAAGTATAATCACTGCCATAACCCAACATCGTATAAGTTATATCAAGCAACTCTGTCTTATAAACAGGCTTGCCATACATATCCTCTCCTATCTTCTCCTTGCTCAACGTATCATTGAAGAGAAGGTAAGAACCCGTCTGTTCCTTGAAATCACGTCGAAGTTGCGCCTCCACACTCTGGTCATCACCGGCAGGCACAAACTTGTTGATATCTGCATGAGATGGCGTTACATCTTCGCTATCGGAACAAGCCGAGAACGCAAACGCAACCAAAGCCATCAACATATATAAATATATCTTTTTCATTGTCTGTTGTTTTTTTTATTTCAGATAAAACCTAGGGATTTACCAATCTTCATCACCACTATCATCTGGTTCTTGATAACTACTCTGCAATACACGTTGAGGACGCTCATTGCTACCTATTGATGGCTGGAAATCTCTCACTTTTTTAGGGATGTTCAAGACATAAGCACCATCATTCTTCTCCAACTTATAGTAGTCGATTTTTGATCGCCCGTATGGATAGGAGAAATTGAAGAAAGATATGCTATGAGTGATTTCTTTGGTGTATGGATACTTGACATCGACCATATAGCGACGCAAATCAAACCATCGGTGTCCCTCGAAACAAAGTTCACGAAGTCGCTCATCACGTATTGTCTGCATCAAATCAGCCCCCGACAAGTTGACTTCAGCATCTTCGCTCAATCTTTTCTGACGAAGTTGGGTGAGCCAAATGCAAGCCTCTTCATCCTCTCCCATTTCAGCCTTCGCCTCAGCCATATTGAGGTAAGCCTCAGCAGTGCGAATAGAAAACACATCGCTTACCTCCTTATATTTACCATATGAAGCTATGCTATTGTCAATCTTATGATAGGTAGGCTTGTTTTCATCAACATCATCCTTTGTTGTGATATAGGTTACCTTTCTGGCATCCTTGTCACTAAAAAGATGGTACAATTCATCGGAAACGATCCATATAGGTGTGTTATTACTCCAACCACTAGCCTTTTGAGGATGTATCTGCAACATATTGCCCAACATACTGCTGCCATTGCTATACACAACCTCTGGATTTGACAAGTTCATCGGATATCCACTACCCTCTGTGCCTATCAGATTGTAGAGTGTTCCATTATGATTGATAGCCTTCTGCGCATAGTCGATTGCAGTTTGCCAATCCTGCATATAGAGAGCTACACGACTGCGCAAAATATACAAGGCATCAATATTAGCATGATAGATACTGAGGTTTTCATGCACATTTTCCAGCAACTGCTCAGCCTGGGTCAAATCATCCAAAATCTGCTGATACACCTCTGCCACAGAAGCTCTTTGGAATTCCTTGTCCTCTACACTTTCAGAAATTTTGATAGGCACAGCAGGGTCGGTAGCAGCGGTAGCTGGCGTATAAGGTTTTCCATAGAGATTGGCAAGAGTGAGATAATAGAAGGCGCGCAGGAAATAACATTCACCTTGGATTCGCTGCACCTTGGCTCTCTCAGTCTCAGTTTCCACAGAGAGATTCTTTCCCTCAGCCAACACCATATTGCAATTGTTGATTTTCTCGTATGCCAAACTCCAATACGTATCTTCCTGTTCCTCATAAGAGCTCTTGCCGTTGGTATCTACATACAAGTTCTGCTGCCAAGTAAAGTATGGGAACATGGTCTCTCTAAAGCTACCACCATCATTGTCGTATGTATCTTCAGGAATATTTTCCTGCAACTCATCGCTCATAAAATGCAAGATAACATAATTGCTGTTGCGAACATCAAAGTTGCTATTGCTGATGTTGAAATATCCCTTAGGCAGATAGCAATCGCCCACCAACAACTCGTTGAGGTCATCTACCGTCTTCACTCGGCTCAAGTCCTGGGAATACTCCTTCAAGAAATCACTTGAGCACGACATCAGAGCACCCAACATGAAGGTGCCCATAATTGTATATGTTATTATCTTTGTTAATTTCATATCTATCATATATTAGAATCTGAAGTTTCCCACTCTTGATAATCAATCGGTTATAATTCAACTATCGCATATAAACATCTCTAATCCAGAGCGTTGCATCATTGGGTTAATATACTTTAATGCTTTGGAATAGGATTCATAACCTATTGATGCTCAATATCAGTCTTGTGTGAAATAACTACGCATTTTGTCTAATCGAAATTAACATTTTTACAATTTGCTGACAGTCAGGCATTTAAGTATGTTTGTAAATATGGGAAACTTTAGTTAGAATATCACATTCAGACCCAAAGAGAAACTTGGGCGGTCGCTCAACTGAACTGTCGAGAATCCACCTTGCGTAGGGGTCTGTCCCTTCAAGGCTGGGTCGCAGATACAGAAGAGGTTGTAAGCAGATGCCGATACCGCAAGACGTTGGAAGCCGATGCGGCTCAACATCGTCATTGGAAATTCATATGTAAGACTCATGCTCTGCAACTTCAAGTAATCGGAACTGACCACACGGATATTGCTATAGTCATACATATCCCAATAATTATTTGCAATTTTAGGTATATCTCCGTAATCAGACAAATCAGACCAATGGCGGCAATACTTATAATAAGCCTCACTGTTGTAAGAAACAATGGATGGGATATTGGTATGCTTTTCATCACCTGGTTGCTTCCATCGATTCAAATAATCACGGCTATAGTTCTTGTCAGGATATATACTAGAACTATAAGCTGCCCCAGAAGCAGCACTACCATACATAGCAAAAAGACGAGTCTTGGCTCCCAAACTATATCCCAAAGATACAGATGCGCGCCAGTTTTTATATCGGAAGGTATTTGTCAAACTACCTTGAATATCCGCATCTCGTTTGCCCGATGCCTCCAGCACGGTAGTAAAGACATCATACTTGGACAAGCCACGCAACAAAGCAGGGTTGTCACCATAATCATCGAAGAGAGGTCCTCCATCGTACGGGCTCAATCCGATAAACTTATAACTATAGAACGTATTGACGGCCTTACCTTCTACGACCGCCGTACCATCGAGGAAATCTTCGAGATCATAAGTCTGCGAGTCAGGCTTAGAATCCACAGAGTTGATTACCTTTGAGATAGAGGTAGAAAGTGTCCAACGAAAGTCCTTGTTGCGGATAGCATTGTAAGTAATGTCAAAACTATATCCCTTGTTGGTAACATCGCCACCATTAATGACGTAAGAAGACACACCGTTCACCGAAGACACCTTCTTGGTCATAAAGGCATCATTCGTCTTCTTATAGTAAGCGTTCATTTCCATCTCCAAGCGATGGTCGAAGAGGCTCAAGTCAATGCCCACATTATATGAATGGGTCTTCTCCCATTTCAAATCTGGGTTCGGATGATTCTGAATAGTAGAGACAAACTCATTATAATAGATGTCCTTGGTACCCTTTCGGATGGTCATCAATGGAGACTCAGTATCGAGCATATTTCCCTGAAAACCGTATGAAGCTTTCAAATTAATATAATCCATCCACTTCACCTTGCCAAACAAGCTACTCAAATCATAACTTCCAGAAAGTGACCAAATAGGCAAGAACTTGTCGTTACTTCGGTCACCAAACTTGTTAGAACCATCTATACGACCATTCAAGTTGATTCTCCACAATGTCTTGTAAGCGTATGTAAGAGACAGATAGGTGGAGAACGTATTGGTCAAGTTATCCGTCACACTAGGCACATTGCTTGACAACCATGTGGCGTATGATGTATAGATTGAAGGATCTATATTGCTAACAAATGTTTTACCTCTATCTGGATAATAACCACGATTAATGGTCTTATAGCTCTTATATTTATCGGAGTTAATCTCAATACCAAAGGTAGCATAGATGTTATGCTTGTCATCTTCGCCGAAATACTTATTGGCATCCAACTGAAAACGAGCGGTATAGCTCTGGGAGTTAACTGAGGTCTTGGTCAACTCACCACCCTGTGGCATTTCAGAATCTTTTGGATAGCTAATATCCTCGCCATAGTTACTACCTCTCAACTGTGCCGCATAACTAGTTTTCTCACCCCAATAACCCTCCATATCGGTATTCTGATTAGTCATGGAGAAGATGGCATTGGCATTGAGCCAATCTGCGAAATGGAATTTCAAATTGGCCGACACAGTAAAAGAGTTGGTGACTTGCTCTTTGTAGCTATTGTCCAACTCATTAAGTATATTATAGTTATAGGTATCATACTTGTTGACTTTCTTCTGATAGTAAGCATAAGTTCCATCTGCATTGAATGGATTGATGGCACGAGAAGCTGTATAAGCATAATTAAGCGGTGCCAGATCATCTTGATAATAATGGCGCTTATAATGATAGCCATTAAAAGAGAAGGATGCAGAAAGCAACTTGCTGAAAGTATTATCCAAGTTCATGGAAGCAGTATAACGCTCATTCTTGTTAACCTTGATAACATCATTGTCTCGATTATAACCCAATGAGGCATAATATCTAGACTTTTGAGAGCCTCCACTCAAACTTGCAGTATGCTGGTTAGACCAACTATCTTGACACAATAAGTCGAACCAATCAGTATTTTGGCTTTCCATCGCCGAAACTTGATTGGCAAACTCATCGTATGTAATTCGCTTATTGTTCAAGTCGTCCATTGCCTTCTCGTAACCTACGAGTGTGGCATCACTGTTATAATAATATCTAGCATCGTATAACTCACGTGACAATTGGATTCTCTCCTTGCTTGACATCATATCTACGGATTGGTCGGAATATCTCGGACGACGTTTGTAAGTGATATTGGCAGAATAGCTCACCTGCGGCTTGCCTTCGAAACCACGTTTGGTGGTGACAACGATGACACCATTAGCTGCCTTCGTACCATAGATGGCTGTAGCGGCAGCATCTTTCAACACGTCGATACGCTCGATGTCCTGAGGATTGATACCAGAAATGGCATTACCGATGCGGTTCACATAGTCAGGGTCGTTCAATTCTTCTGGGGCGATAGCCACTGGGTCGGTGACAACGATACCATCGACTACCCAAAGTGGTTCACGGTTACCAATCAAGGTACTCGTACCACGAATACGGATTTTTGGAGCCACACCTACCTCGGCAGAGTTATTGGAAACCAAAAGGTCTGGCACCTTGCCTTCCAACATTTGGTCAAGGCTACTCATGTCGGCACGTTCCAAGTCCTTCATCTTCACAGAAGTAACAGCAGAGGTCAGGCTTCGCTTGTCGAGCACCTGATAACCAGTAACTACAACTTCATCCAAAGCTCCAGCATCCTCATGCATCACGATTTGCATGTGGTTGCTGTTCTTGGCAGAAAGTTTCACTCTCTGCGATTGCATTCCTATATAAGAAAAGGTGAGATAAGGACCATGGTTCTCTGGCAAAACAAAGGCGAACTCACCGTTCATATCGGTATAAGTGCCCATACGACTGTTGGCACACTTCACGCTGACACCTGGCAGTGGCTCGTGTTTCTCATCCACGACCTTACCACGGATGGTCTTGCCACTCTGTGCGGTGATTGGCGTTTCGTCTGTTTCTGTTTGCGAGTACTCATTACTGGGAGTAGCTTGCTTGTGTGAAGCATCCTTCGACACGATGATAAACTTGCCACCCACCACCTTGTAAGTCAATGGATGATTGCTGATAACAGTCTTCACCGCTGTCTCGGCATTGACCGATTTCAGATGAGCACTCACCTTGTACGACTTCACGTCATCGTAGGCAAATTCCACACGCACCCCACTCTGCTTGCCGATTGTTTTCAAGGCAGAAGGCAGAGGAGTGTTCTTGAAGCTGACGTTGAATTTCTTGCTCAATCCTTGTGCCGATGCTACGGCGACAAAGAGCAAGAGCATCAATAGGGTCGTCAACCCTCTCTTCTTTTCTCTCTTTTTCATACGCATTACTAATGTTTTTATGCTTTTGACCTTATTGTTTTGATTAAAGATACGGAGAAATACAGAAATCGGGCACGCTTTGAAAGAAAAAAGTTGAAAAAACTTTCATTTCTCTTTCTAAACGCACCCGATTACACACAAATTGATAGAACATTATAATTTTCTAATGGCCATAACATTTAAAGGGAACTTACTCACCATCATCTATTTCTTCCTCAAGACAAGGATACTTTGACGGACTTTTCTGTACTTTTTCATTTGTTTGCTCATATGTTTTTAAGCCATGAGATTCATCAAATCCATCAGTATCATTATAATAAGATACCAGATCTTCTAAAAATCTTTTCCGAGTAGTCTTTATATAACCATTGGCATCAAACAGAATCTTAATATACTTATAGTTTTTAACTTTATAGGCTTCATAAAAGAAATCGCCTTTTGAATCATAAGCTTTCAAAATTAGTCCAGGAAGTCCACCCAACTTCCAAGGTCCATTATCGTATGGTAAATCTGACGAATACCAGGCATACCATACTCGCCCCTTGTAATATGTCTTTGCTTTCTGACAAGAATAACCACAAACGATTGTATCTTGCTCCATCAGTTGCCATTCAAACTCTGGAATCGTTTCCGAATAACAATACTTTAATGTTGAAATTCCTTCACGATACAGCAATTCCAAAGTTTTAAAATTCTTCAAGATACTATATTGTTCAGGCACTAAATAAATGGCTCCCCAAGAAGGATCAATTTCCATTTGGAAACAAGAGCTATCGCCTGAGATAATCAATTCATAATTGTTCTCAAAAGGAACTGGTTGCTCCACATAATCGCGTTCACGGAGCAAATAACTTATCTTCAATGATGTACCAGCTTGAGCCCCAGCACATAGACTGATACTCAGCAATAACGCTAAAAAATACGGTTTCATACTAAATTGCCTTATGTATCTCTCTCATCTGATGATGTTTCACTATACCTGCCTTTTTAAAGACATCTTGTAAAAAAGCATGAAACGAATCATCACTATCCTTTAAGATTCTAGCCTGACCACGAGACACGCCTATCGCCTCGTAAGTTCTCTTATTTAAGGGTTCGTAATAAACAATTTGAACTTTGGAAGACGAAGAAGAGTTTTCAAAATCAACCTCTAAATAGTAGATATTTCTTTCTACGATATTATTAAACTCGTCTAATCTGACCACCTCAACCGTCACTTCATAATCAGTAGTTAAACTTCCATAAGTAATAACTTCGGAAGTTCCTTGTTGAGCAAACATAGAAAGCGACAACATACAAGAGAAAAATAAAAATGCTATTTTTTTCATACACTAAAATTTTACAAGTAAACTTTATTTATTAAAACATTATTCTTTATATATTGAAAGTCACACTCGCCAAGACTTCCCTTGGGCGCAACTCGGTGATGGAATATGAGCTGCCCGTGATGGAAAGGGAGCGGTATTCACGCTTGTTGGTACCGAGGAGATTATTGCATGTCACCTTCATCTCATACTTCTGCGTCTTGTATGACAAGGCGGCATCAGAGAAGAAGGAGAATTTCTCCGAGCCATCAGGTGAATGACGGCACTCATTCTTCACAGCCAACTGCCAATGTCCTGGCTGTAAATAGAGATCCAAGGAATGGAAGAAGTGACGATAGACAGTCTCCCTACCAGCCGACTTCTGCTTGGAGATATTGAAAGAAGAACGCTCCTCAAAATTGAAAATCTTCCAAGGACGCATCTTCCAATTGAAGCCCATCGCCCACGACTCCATATCGCTCTTGGTCTTCACGTCTTGATACATGATGTCGCTGCTTGACCAACTATAAGAACAAGAGAAATCGAGACGTGTTCGCATGGCACGGAAAGAACGACCGATACCGCCGCCTATCGCCTGGTTGACGGAACGACTCTTTTCATTTATGCTATTGCGAATATAAACGCCATCCACCAACTTACTTTCAAAGAGCGTGTTATAGTAATTGGTATTGTAAGAGTATCGAATGTCGCCACTCCAGCCAAAGCCAGGTGTCTGATACTGCAAGCCAGTAGAAACCTCATCACCTGCGGAATGATTATTAGCACCCGTTCCGCTAGAAGCCATATTATAAGAGGTATAGATGCGTAGCGGATTCACTTCGTAGAAGCCACTTGGCGAGAAGGTATGGCGATAGTCCGTGCGCCAATTCCAAAACGAGAGGATCGACCATTCCACCGACACGTTGGGTTCGAAAACAAAACGATTGTCCTTATCGGTATCGAAACGGCGAGATAGCCACATCATATCAAGGTTGGCACGCACACTAAAATCTGACTTACGAAATTGCAGACCGGGCTCCAAATACACTTTGTCTTCCTGATATTTCACCGAAGCCGTGGTATCATTGTAAGAAACGATTTCATTCTTTCTTGCCATATCATACCCTGCATCCGCCATCAAATAAAAGTATTTAGCGAAAGAGAAACTTCGAGTATATCGAGTTTCCCAAGTCGTGGATTTCAGATTGACCTGCTCTTCTGTTCCATTGTAGAGCAAGAGACGGCTGGGCAAATAACTATAAGCGAATGTAGAGCGAAGGCTATTGAATCCCTCCTTGCTTGGCAAACTGATATTCAAGTTGTTCGAGATGCTGCGTTTGTGAGGGATGGCACGCTCATACAATCGCTTGTCATTCAGCATAGTGAGCGAATGAGAGTGGTCGAACTCCAAGTTGCCTGTCAACTCATTGCGGAGATAGAAGTTCTTGGCATTATAAGAATAGTTCACGTTTGCCTTCCAATGGCTTGTATAGGTACTTGCATTACGCTCTTGCACCATCTTGGCATTGTCGGATACATCGAGATAGGTCTGTTCACTGTAATTATGATCTGTACTATTATCCCATAAACCTGTGAGTTGCAGGCGAGTGTGACTATTCTCACCTGTCTTGAAATACCAGTTGGTCGCTACCATGTGACTGTTATTGAATCCATAACGCCCCGTACCGATGGAACCGATATTGCTGATAGGACTTTGGTCGCTATAGTCGAAGGAGAAGCCCATCACCTCTCTCTCCATGTCTTCGGCGATATTGTTGTGCTTATACATTGTGATGGCTTGCATCTTGTTGCCCAGGTACATCTCCACCAAGCGCACCTTGCGAGTCCAGTGCCACGGACTTTGCAGGAACATACCGCTTCCTAATTCTGCCGTACCCGTCCAATGGAGTTTCACACCTTCCTTGAGCACCAAGTTGAGAGCAGCCGCCTCGCTGAAACTCTTGCCTTGCAAAGCCTTGACAGGTTGATGATGGCGAAGCACCTCCACACTATCCACCTTGTCGGCAGAGAGATTCTTGCTCACCATGGCATAACTGTCGCCTGCCATATCCTTGCCATCCACATAAAACTTGTTGATGTTCTTACCATTATAAGAGATTTGTCCCGACACATCGACTCGGATGCCTGGGATGCGAGCGATGACATCCTCAATGGTGCGGTCTTGCTTCTCACGAAGTCCCAAGACGGAATAAGTGATGGTATCTCCCTTGATTTTGAAGACTTCCGGTCGTACTTCCACCTCTCGAATCTCCTGCACTTTCTCTTGCATCTTCACGGTCTTGTCACTCTTGACAAACTTTCCGATTTCGATATTTTGTCGGGCATAACCCAAGTTGACGAAAGCAATCTTGTCGATTTCCTTGCCTTCGGGAGAGGCGATGGAGAATTTGCCCTGTGCATCGGTTCGAGTAAATTTCACGGTGTTGCCCTTGGGATTGAGCAAGAGCACAGAAACCCTAGCCAATGGATTACCACTGGCATCCGTCACCTTACCCGAATACGTCTTGCCGTCTTGGGCAAAGAGGCAAAGGGACATCCAAAGTCCCAACACCAAAGCAATCTCTCTTTTCATCATCAACCTTATTATTTAAGATCATCGACATATTCCATCAGACATGGGGTAATAGGTGCAGGTTTCCATTCTTTATCACCGATCATTATCTTAAAAGTTTTTCCTGTAACTGCACGCATAAAGTCATGAGAATCCTTACAATTCCAAAGATAATCTTTCTGATAATTTTCTAAAGTTGTCTTTTTGGCATCCCTACAATCGATCTTAGATAGCTTCCTATCACTCCATGATATTTTCTGCGCCTCAAAGCTATAGTTTTTGTCTGCATCAACTGCTTTTAATATCAATCCTGGCAAACCATTCAGTTTCCAAGGCCCATCACTATAGGGGATATCCAAAGTGTACCAAACTATCCATTTTTTACCTCTAAATTGCACCTCTGCCTTTTGACAAGGATAATCACATATTGTAGAATCGCTTTCATCCATTTGCCAATCCATCTGAGGAAGAGGCTCAGAATAATAGAATAAGAAATCTCCTATATTTCCTTTATAAAGAAGCATGTCTATTCCTGCTTTTTCCTTATAAATTGCATATTGAAAGGAACTCCCCTCAAACAATTCCTTGTCACCTTCTACTTGAGCAAAAACAGAACACTTGTCATTGACAGACAACCGCCAATGTTCTACATAAGGTTTCACTTGCTTTTCTTCATATCTTGCCAAAGTATAGTAATCAACCACGAGCGATTCTTTAGCATTTGCAAAAAGAGGCAAAAAGAAAAGCATAAGAAAAAAAGAGAAAAGATATCTCATCATATTATTTATCATCAGGTTTCATTACAATATTGACACTTTTAAATCTATAATCAGACAAAAAGATTCTTATAAATTTATCTAGTGCATTTCCGAGCCCTTGCAATAAAATTCTCCGGAGGCATATTTTCCCACCCATATTTTCTTTAATTCCTTCGGAATTACTAAGACGCCATATCTTACTCTTGTTTTATCATCCTCCTTGAAGTACTCTAATTCATATGGTAGCATAAACCTCTTACCACCTTCCATTTCAAATTCAACCATAACCCTAAATGAAGTCATAGCAACAGCTTTCTGTTCTTCAACTTGCTCATTACGAGCACATTGAGCTTTAATTGACAACAAGCCAAATAAAACAAACACTAAAATTAAAATCTTTTTCATAAACCGATCATTTTTATGTGATACATCTAATAATCGTTTTCACTTCTGAAATCGTACACCCTCTTTAATACAATTTAACTTCACTCTATCGTCACTTGTCCATCCTTATAGCTGAACTTCGCCTTATCCAAGCCATTCAGCAACTCCAAGAGTTCCTCGATTCCTCCATCTCTTGGGGCAGCAAAGAAGAGGCGAGCGTGCATCTTTTCTGGAGAACGGAAGATGACACTCACGTTATACCACTTTCCGATTTCCCTGGCAATGTCCAAGAGCGTCTCGTTGTCGAAGTAGAACTCGCCATTCTTCCAAGCGGTATAAATCTCGGTATCGACGGAATTGACAGACAGGGAACCGCCTTGGAATGCAGCATCCTCTCCTGGTTTCAAACGCCTGGATAGAGCTGACTTGGTGGAAGAAGTATGAGATGGGAGAAGACTTAC
This sequence comes from uncultured Prevotella sp., assembly GCA_934256705.1. Lineage (GTDB taxonomy): Bacteria > Bacteroidota > Bacteroidia > Bacteroidales > Bacteroidaceae > Prevotella. Next base: position 8,969 of record CAKQPF010000049.1, on the reverse strand, counting down.
GAGCACGCTACCCTGCAACAAGGTGACATGGGTATCGCCCTTGGAATAAGAGCGGACATTAAACTCCGTGCCCAGCACCTTCGTGGCAACGCCATTCGCCTTGACAATGAAAGGATACGTCTCATCGTGCTTCACCTTAAAATACGCCTCGCCCTGGAGTTCCACCTCTCTTGTTGCGCCAACAAACTTCTGTGGATAAACCAAGCGGCTTCCTGCATTGACCGTGACAACAGTCCCATCTGACAATGTAACCTCCGCCGTAGCATTGTAAGGAGTCGTCAAGATATTACGAACGATGGTTGTAACTTGCGAACCACTTGCACAGCCTTCATCGCTTGTTGACGAAGAAGCATTGATCTTAGCACAAAAGGCTTGATTAGCAGAGATGGAAACAGGATTTGCATCGCCCGATTGCAAGGTCACGCCATCGGCTTGCTGGTCAGCATCTGCCTCATAAGCCACAACTGCCCCATCAGGCACATTTAAGTTTGGCTTCTGCTTGCCGAAATGCAAGAGGAAGACCAAGACCAAGGAAGCTGCTATCGCCAAGATTATACCGATGCCCTTCAATGGTATGCGATGATTCTCCTCCTCTTCTTGATACAAATCTGGGGATTGTGATTCGGATTGCGAATCATCATCTGCAGACAAGGACTCAGTTTGCTGTTGCAGAAAAGCCTTCAGTTCATCCTGCACGTTGGGAACAGGATGAGCCACCCGCAAGAAATAGTCTCTCACCGAGACTTCCTCACGAGTATAATCCTCTGTATGTAGATTCTCTTCGTTGTCCATATTAATTTCTTTTCTTGGATTGTTCACCTTTAAAATATAGCATCGACTGAGCGATACACATTGTTATATATAGATACGAACAATCAGCTAAATCGGGCATTCCCGTTTACCTCTATAAAGTTCTCTTAATGTTTTTAAAGCCTTGATGATATGCTTTTTCACGGTACTCGTACTGATTTGGAGAGCCTCAGCTACCTCGGCATAACTCATCCGTTTCAGATAACACATCTCCAATATCTGGTCGGTAGGAGGCGAGAGTTGTTGCAGCATCTCCTCCACCAAACGGTCTTTCTCATCGGAATAATCTGTACAGAACTGTTCTGCAGTATGCAGATACTCTTCGGAATATTGGCTTTGGAGCACATTGTGACGGAGGAAATCCACTGCCCTGTTGCGAACCGATGTCATCAGATAGGCATTAATATTATCCTCCTCGATGTGCGTGAAGTTTTTCCAAAGCATCGTAAAGACATCATTCAGCAGGTCTTTTGCCACTTCCTCCTCGTTGACAATATGCAAGGCATAGTAATACATCCGAACGTAATTTTCGGTATATATCTTCTCAAATCTATCCTTGTATGTACCAGATTCAGACATAAGCATGGGGTGAAAATCCATTGAATGTTGACCAATATTCCTTTATAAGGTGCAAAGTTACAAAAAAAAGGCAACCAAGGCAACTTCTCTGAACTTTTTTGTAATTTTGCAAACAAATAGAACTATAATAAACATGGAAATAGGAAATATCGTTGCGATGGACAAGGAGTTCACGCAACTCAAGACTTCACCCCATTTCGGGATAAGAAATAGTTTATAAAAAAATGGGTAGTCTCATAAATATTTTGTACCTTTATAGGTGAATTACAATAAGTTACAAAAATATTTAATATGACTACCGATTACAAAATTACAGAATTATTTTGTATTATAGACGAGTTTTGCAAACATTTTGATGCAGGAAATCTACTTGAAGACAATAGCGGAGTGAAGCGCAGACGGCGTGCGACATTGTTGTCAGACAGTGAAATAATGACGATTCAGTTGTATTTCCATTTCGGTACATTCCGCAATTTCAAGCACTACTACCTGTTCTGCATTAAGGGTACGATGATGTCTTATTTTCCGAAAACTGTGTCGTACAACCGCTTTGTGGAGTTGGAAAACCGCGTGTTCTTCCAGCTCATGTTCTTCCTTAATTTGGGAGCTTTCGGAAGATGTACCAGCATAACATTCGTTGATGCCACAATGATACCCGTATGCCATAATCTCAGGAGATATGCCAATAAGGTATTCAAGGGAATTGCCACTGACGGAAAAGGAACAATGGGTTGGTGCCATGGCTTTAAGCTCCACCTTGCGTGCAATGACAGAGGCGAGATAATAGCGTTTGTACTTACTGGTGCAAATGTCAGCGACAAGGACCCAAATGTGTTCAAGGTTCTTGCTAAACGTTTGTATGGCAAGCTGTTCGCTGACAAAGGCTATATTTCACAGAAGCTGTTTGACTTCCTCTTTGAGGATGGAATACAGCTGGTGACAGGGTTGCGCGTAAACATGAAAAACAAGCTGATGCCGTTCTATGACAGAATGATGCTGCGCAAGAGATACATTATCGAAACCATTAACGACATGCTGAAGAATACGGCACAGATTGTACACTCACGCCATAGATCTGTAAGCAACTTTATCATGAACCTTATTTCTGCCTTGGGAGCATATTGTTTCTTTGACAACAAGCCAAAGGCATTGCAAGGATACTGCATCGAAGACACGAAGCAACTTTCATTGTTCTAAGGGCAAATCCACTCATTTCATTCCTCTGTTGCAACTCACTCCTAAAGGCGTGGGGAAGAGGAATATTCACACAACATTTATTGAAGAAAACGTTCTGCTATCCCGAACTGGGGTAATTTTGTTGTTTGGTTGTTTTGTGATTTAGTTGTTTGGTTGTTTGGTTGTTTAGTTATTTGTAGAGTTTGCTTGTAACAAGACTATCAACCATACAACTAAACAACCAAACAACAAATCAACTACTTCCAGCCATCCACTACCTGGTGCATCTGGTCATTGACGTCGATTACAGACTGTGGAATTGGCCAGTATTCATGCTTTCCTGCCACAAACTCGAGCTTGATTCCAGCATCCTTGAATGGATGATGTATCTTGTAATAGAGCTTGTGAGGATACTTACCCACCTTACCTGAACCGTCTGAAGGATTCCAATACTCATCCCATTGCAATGGAATATTGTCGAGCACCTTGTCGTAACACTGCTTTGCAATGCCCCAACGAACGATGTCAAGCCAACGGCAACCCTCAAACCAAAGCTCATACTGCTTCTCATCCTGTATGGTCTGGAGAGTTACTGACTCAGAAATGGTCTTTGAGCCTGCACGCTGCTGTATCTTGTTGACATACTTCTTTGCCTCGTCCGGCTTGCCTGAAGCAAGGCATGCCTCGGCATATATGAGGTAAGCCTCTCCGAGACGTGCAAGACAGAAGTTGGTGTTGTTGCAGTTTTCTCCTACATCCAGTCCGGCATCATTTGGTGCCATCATCATCTTCACCTCCATCACGTCGCTGCGTGAGAATGATCCTGCGCTCTTGGTGATACCGCGGTCAGGATCAAATTCCTTCTGTTCACGGGTTGTGCACTTATCATCACTCTGCCATCCACAAAGGTTTTCATCATAGAAGAACTCATCAGAGGTAAGGAAAGTGGCTTTACGACGATAACTGTCACCGTCATTGGCAAGCATCTTGTGGGCAAAGTCCTGATTGATAGAGCCACCGCCCCATCCGCCGGCTGAGCAGATCTTAGGAGACTTGCCACCACCCTTGATGTCATCTCCACGCCAGTTGAGCACGTTTGCCACCATCCAGCGGCCACGTCCGTTCTCTCCTCGCCATGATTCATTGCCACCTGCAGCAGCGGTATTGGTGGTATAATTGAATTCGAAGATCTTCTCCTCGCAGCCATCTCCCTCTACATGGAAGAGGTCACGGAAGCGTTCACCAGGCACGAGGTCATAGTTAGGTGACTCCACGAGAGGTTTCATCACTTCCACACACTTGGCATTTTCGCCAGCAAAGAGAGCTGACTTGCCGGCAACGAACTGTGCAAAGCCTTTAGTGGCATACCATGCGCCTTCCTTGTCCGACTTTCCATTGCGGTCTGCAAGGTCAGGCATTGCCTCCACACATTCGTTCACGCACCAGTCGAGAATGGCTTTCTGGCTCTCAGCATTGGTAGGCTTCTCATCGACGATAAGATGATCCACCAATGGAGGACACTTATACACCTGAGCTGCAAGCATATGAGCCCATGCACGCATCACTCTCGCCTCAGCGACAGCCTGCTTCTTGACCTTGGTATCAGCGGTATTGCCGAAATAATTTATGACAAGGTTGGCTGAATAGATGGATTTGTAGATGTGATTATAGAGCTGCTTGACAGGGACAGCACTCTTGTCATAGCGGAACTCATTAAGTATGCGGAAATCGGCATGGTCAGCGATGTCGCCTCCTGCTGCAAACACATCGTCGGAAGAATAGTTCAGACCCATGATATAAGCGTTCCAGACGCCTTCATTGCCACCTATCTCACTGTTGAATGTGGCATACATGGCTGTGACAGCAGACTTTGCATCTTCGTCTGTCTTGTAGAAGCTTGCCGTATTGCTTGTCGCCTTCTGCTCCACATCAAGCATATCCTCGCATGAAGAGAACATCATCATGCCGGTAAGCAAGGCTACAGAAATAAATATCTTTTTCATATTAATGTTCAGTTTTTTAGGTTTTAGGATGGTTAGAATGTAACACTTACGCCAAGCACCATCTTTCTCATGTTAGGATAAGCGCCTTTGTCGAGTCCCGGACAGTTGTACTCCTGAGTACATGTCTCAGGGTCAAGACCTGGATAGTTGGTGAAAGTGAAGAAATTGTCGAGAGAGATATATGCACGCACATTCTCTATAGCAGCCTTCTGCACGATGCTTCTTGGCAGAGTGTAGCCGAGCTGTATCTGCTTGATCTTGAAGTAGGAACCGCTATATACCATTGCTGAAGAGCGATAGAATGTAGCATTGCCCTGAACAGAAGATGCATTAGGGAACTTCTTTGACTTGAAGTCATCATAGACACCCTTGGCTATGTTGTTGTAACCGGTACGATAGAGACCGTAGTAGATGTCATTGCCAGTCTCTCCTGCACCGAATACGGTGAGGTCGAAGCCCTTGTACTCTGCATTGAGAGTGATGCCGTAGGTCAGATCAGGAATACCGGAGCCGATGTCTGTCATGTCATCATCCTGCGGATCGTTGGTGATTGAGCCGTCTTTCTTGTAATACTGCGCTGTGCCGTCTTCTGCTCTGCCTGCATACTTGTAGCCGCGCATATACCATACAGGTCTTCCCTGCTCGAAATAGCATCTTACTGCGCCAGGGCTTGCACCTTCCACTGTTGCGCCTTCTATGCGCTGGATGGATGGATCGAGGTATGTTGCCTTGTTCTTGAGTGTGGCAAAGTTGCCGGAGATGCTGTATTTGAAGTCACCGATATTGTCTTTCCATGTCAATTCCATCTCAAGACCGCTGTTTTCCACCTCACCTGCATTGATTGTAATGGTGGAAACGCCTGATTCAGGCATTGCCGGTGCTGGCACGAGGAGGTCCTTTGTGGTCTTCTTATACCAGTCGATGCCTACAGAAAGGCGATTGTCAAGGAAGCGCATGTCGAGACCGAGGTCTATCTGCTCTGATTTCTCCCATGTAAGGTCTGGGTTAGCGATGCCGTTCGGCATTGAGCCATAGGTCACCTGATTGGTAGGTCCGTACTGATACCATTGTCCGTTGGTGGCGATACCGGCGATATAGGCATAGTTGCTCAATACGTTCACGTTACCGTTCTGGCCCCATGACACGCGCAGCTTGCCGAATGACATGATGCTTGAGTCGATATTGTCCTTGAAGAACTTCTCATTGGAGAAGGTCCAGCCTGCTGATGTAGAGAAGAAATGTCCCCAACGGTTGTCACTTGACAGCTTTGATGAGTCGAAAGCATCGGCACGGAAGTTTGCCTGAAGACTGTAACGGTCATCATAAGTATAGGTAAGACGGCCGAAATATGACAATGCACGGGTGGTATTAGGCACACCGCCTATGCTCTTGGAGGTATCCTTGTTGCCGTTGACACAGTCGAGATAGATGAAGTTCGGGCTGTAAGACTTGAGGATGTCAGAACCTGATGCATTGGCACTTACGCCGTTGGAATCATACTGTCTGTAAGACATACCTGCCATTGCGCCTACACTGTGCTTGCCGAAGTCCTGGTTGTAATTGACGAAGTTCTCCCACTGATACCATGTAGAGTTGGAGCTTGAGCCTGAAATCTTGTAGTTGTCACCTTTGGTCTGGGCGTTGAGATAGTAAGGGAATTCCCAGTCAGAAGAGTTGCTGAATGAGAGACGGTAGCCGAGACGTGATGTGAATGTCACCTGCTTAATAGGAGTAATGTTCATGAAAGCAGTGCCATTTACGTTTACTCCGTTATTCTTTGCCATTGAGCGGTCACGCTGTGAGAATGGGTTACCGCCGGCAAGGCGCTGGTTGAAATAAGATGTGGCATAATATCCGTTTTCATCTCCGAACAGGGTCTTGTTGGTAGTACCGGCAAGAGACTGCTCATAAATGCTGCGATAGTCGCCAAGCATCTGGTCTGGAGATGTCCAATAGAGCGGTGTGAGTGGATCGATGAGGAGGAGCATCTCGAATGATGAACCATAACCATTCTCGGAAACGCCGCGTGATGACCATTTCTCTATAGCAGTGTTAGTACCTACCTTGAGCCAGTCCTTTATCTTATAGTCTGCATTTATCTGTGCAGTAAGGCGCTCATACTTATCACTATTGCCCTTAACAATACCGTTCTGACTTACATAACTGGTGCTAAGGAAATATGAACCACGGTCATTTCCGCCCTGGAAAGTAAGGGTATGCTGCTGTGCCCAGGTATTCTCAAAGTAGGCATCGAGCCAGTCTGTGTCGGTATTAGGGTTCCATCCGTACTGTGACTGTGCATCTGCAAGGTCGGCATTGACCTTGTCTGCACCGAGCTGCATTGACATCCAGTCCTTGAACTGGCTTGCATTGAGAAGCTCCGGCACGCTGCCAAGTGACTGGTTGGTCCATTTGCCTGTGTAGTTGATGCTGCCTTTTCCCTTGTTTCCTGACTTTGTAGTGATGAGCACTACGCCGTTTCCAGCCTCAGCGCCATAGATAGCGGCTGACGCAGCATCCTTCAGCACTTCCATTGACTCAATCATTGATGGGTCAAGATACTGGATGCTGGACACCTGAAGTCCATCTACTATGAGCAGCGGACCGATGTTGCTGGAGTTTGAGGAGTAACCGCGCACACGGATGGAAGCACCCTGTCCTGGCTTACCGGAACTGTTGAGCACCTGCAATCCTGCTGCCTTTCCCTGCAATGCTGCAGCGGCATCGGTAGTACTGAGGTTCTTGATGTCGTCACCCTTTACGGATGCTACGGATCCAGTCAGGTCACTCTTCTTCTGAACACCGTAACCTACCACCACGAGGTCATTGAGAGTAGTGTTGTCTTCGTCAAGCACGATGACGAGATTGTTCTTTCCATTGACAGCGACACGCTTTGTGGTATATCCCACAAAAGTGACTGACAACGTCGAGTTAGCTCCGGCTTTGACCGTGAACTGACCGTCTGCATCTGTTATGGCACCTGTCTTGGTACCAACTACTTTGACTGTGGCACCTATGATGGCGTCGCCAGCCTGATCCTTTACGATACCCTTTACACTCTGTGCCAACGCAGAAAGTGAGAAGAGAGAAAGGATGGAAAGGATAAGAAATGCCCTACCCAGTTTGCCAAACGTTTCTGAAATTCGCATTTTGATTAGGTTTTGATTGGTTAAAAAAAATTGTAGTAAATGTTTATATAATAATGTATATTCTTCAATGTCGTTACTATTGCGCGTCAATCTCTTTGTTTTCGACGGACATTCACACGGCTTTTCCTTGATTGACAGGATTTAACCCGTGAATGCAAAAGGCTTATCTATTTCTTTGTCTATTGCGAGTGCAAAGTTAAAAAACATTATCAATAACTTGTAAACGAAATGTAACATAAACTTTCTCAAATGTAACATGATGGCATATCAGCACGAGAAAACCGCGCCACAGATGCTTCTCGCCAAGGTTTTCACTTTTCATATTGCGTCGCATCAGCTATTTATTCCATTATTTACATTGAGTATTTTCCATGCCCAATGGTACAAATCAAACAGTCTTTGGCACATTTCAGCAAATAAATTCGAACTGTACGGTTGAAATTACACAATACGCCCTGCAAGGGCAGAAGCTCTTAGCCCAGGGCATCGCCCTGGGTATTACGATGAATGATACCAACGCCCTGCAAGGGCAAAAGCATTACAACACAATGAGTCTGTTACGCTTTTGCCCTTGCGAGTGTATTCATGTCGTTATAACTCAGGGCGATGCCCTGGGCTATGAGCTTTTTGGGCTTTCAGCCCGTTTCAACCGTACAGGTCGAATCGAGATTTTCATCCTTACCTTATTGTTATATAAACCAGTGCTGGAGCCTTTATCTTTCCAGTAAGAATGTCTTTAATCTGCTCTGGAGATTTTTCCAAGTTATCTTGGAATTCTTTATTGTTTTTAAATTCTTTGAGGGCTTCAAAAGTTTCTGGAGCAACATATGTAACGATTTGATTATCATTAAGGAAACAATATGTATATGGATTTACTCCTTCAAACATATTTCTGCCATGATAGACATTATTGTTCTTTTTGTCATAAAGCCAGCACAAGGATCTATGGTTATGGATGTATTCCATACACATTAGGGATTTGTTTTCCTGATATATCTGTAGTCCTAATACTCCAGCGTAATCAGACAGAAAGGAAAGGTCTTTCGTGGCGGTAAACAAATCAGGGTGATCTTTACATAGTACTCCACCTTTGAAATCGAACGAAACGACTTTCTCCAATGTGTCGTTCTTGAATACAATCACAGAGTCCGAACAAGAAGGTATGTGAGATAATCTAGGCGCACCCGACAAACCCTGTGGGGGGCTGTGCAGATGCTAACCCAAAAACATGTTGCCAAACGATACATAATTT